>CAJZIB010000018.1 GCA_916049555.1 uncultured Candidatus Saccharibacteria bacterium
TACCAATTATTTTTTTATTATTACAATTTAAAAAACATGGTAGTACTTTATTGTTAAGAAAATTAATAGCCTGGAGATTATTATGAGACTTATCTTGCCCTAAAGTCATTTATACCTTTCTAAATTTTTAAGATAAATTAGTTATCTAGCTTTTTGCGAAAAAAGTTAGTGTCGTAAATTGTGGCACCATGGTCATTGTAGAATTTTTGGGCAGATTCACGGCCATTGCCGCAGGTGAATTCGAGATTCTTGCAGCCTTTTTCCTTTGCCCATCTCTCATAAGCATCGAAGAGGAGATGGCCGACACCTTTACCACGAGCTGCCTGGTCAACTACAAAATCTTCGAGGTAGGCGTTTTTACCAATGCCAGCACCAAAAATAACAGAGACGGAAGCCATACCAAGGATTTGCGATGGCGAAAGTTCAAGTTGATCCTCTATTTTGTTTTCATTTTGGCTATTTTCTTCGTTTTTGGATTGTCCTTTCAAATTCGTTTCTTGATTATCGATTTCAACTGCGAGAAGGCAATCATGCCAAGGTGAGGCAATTAATTCATCAAACCAAGTCTTAGGAATAGGACCATTGTCGCGGCCACTACGTGAAAGTTGAACTAAGAGAGCACGAATTCGATCAGCAAGATCTTCAGAATATTTGGTAAGTTTGACAATTTTAATCATAATTTCCTCTTTTAAATTAAGTCTTCTAGGAGCGTGAGTTTTTCTGCGATTTCATCAGCCTTGGCGCGAATCTTTTCAGGGTTATCTCCCCAAATTGTGACGCGAACAAGTTCCTCTGTCCCACTGGCGCGAATATTGAGACTCCAGTTAAGTTTTTCAAGCTCCTTAGTTTGTTGCCTGATAAATTCCTCTGCGACTTCTGCGTTAGTTCTAAAAGCTTGCTTGAGAGCATGACTAACTGGTTGGTTTTTGATAGTCTGAGGAAGCTTTTTTAGCATAGAACAAATCGACTTTAAAGTAACATTGCCAGAATCGGTACTTGAGGTTGATTCGGATTTGACTCCTTCCTTTTCTTCGGCTTTAGCTTTCTGAATAGCTTCATAACCTAAAATGAGCTGATCTTCGCTTTGTTTTCTGGCGAGAGTTTCACTATAGATTTTGGTCATGACTAGGGCGGTAAGAATACCATCACCCATAGATTCACCGGGGAGAATAATGTGACCACTCTGTTCACCACCGAGCAGAATACCGTCTTCACGCATTTTGGCAGAAACATTTTGATCGCCAACATCGGTCATAACAAGTTCGACACCGGTTTCTTTCGACCAATTCAGGAGACCTTTATTTGCCATAATAGTGACGGCAACTTTAGGTAGACCAAGATAATTAGCAATGCAAGCCACCATGTCGTCGCCATCGATAACAGTGCCGTCGGCATCGACCATCAAACAGCGATCGCCATCACCATCAAAGGCAGCACCAAAATCCAACTGCTTTTCCTTGACTAATTGAATAAGTGATTCAAGGTGAGTACTGCCGCAGTTTTTATTAATATTTTCACCATAGCTGGAGTCGTCATGAATAACTTCAACCTTGGCGCCAAAATATTCAAAAATCTCACGCGCAACAACACTTGTTGCGCCGTCTGCACAGTCGAGACCGATTTTTAGCTTAGAGAAATCTGGCTTTTGGCGATCAGAAATAGTAGTAGGGCCGATGTGCTCGAGATAATCCTTGAGATGATTAAGATAGCGAGACTTAGCATCAGCATGCAAATCTTCAGCAAACTCAACAACACCAACATCAAAGCCAGTCTCATTCTCCAAAGCATTTTCGATAGCGTTGACGCCAGCCTGACTGAGTTTGACGCCAAAGGGGTATTTTTTAATTTCATGAGAGAGATCTTGCCCGCTCGAGGTGGTACCGGTACCCTTAAAACCAACACCTCCTGGCATAACCGCCTCAAGACCACCAATCGAATCGCCACGCTCAAAAATTTTAATGCCGTTATCAGTCGCAGGATTATGAGAAGCAGTGACGTCAATAGCGAGATCATAGCCCATCTGATAAAAAGCGTAATTTATGGCTGGAGTAGGGAGGACGCCCACATTGCCATGATCGATGCCGACGGTTTCGAGGGCCTCTTCAAAGTTGCGTAGAATCCATTCAGTTGATTCTCTAGTATCACCGCCGAGGAGAACCTTGACTGGGCGCTCCATGCCGTCCGCGGTTTCACGAGCATTACCGAGATAGCGCACAATGCCGAGAGTGATAGCCTGAATAAAACCAGGGGTGAAGGCATCTGCTTTTTGACGAATACCATCGGTGCCGAAATATCTAATTTTGCCTTTCATAGACTCCTTTCTATAGAGAAAATAATAACACAGAATCTCCAGAAAAAAGTGTTATTATAAACTTGAGAGGAGGGATGTGATGTTGTATATTGACACAGGTTCATCTACTGTCAAGCTTTACGAATGGAAAGAAGGCAAAGTAAAACTCCTAAAAACTAAGAGTTTTGATTTTAAAAAAGACTTTAATCCAGACTATGGGCTGAGTGAACAAGGCGAACGGGAATTAGTAAATTATTTTTTGAATATTAGAAACGATTATCCTGGTACAAAAATTAAAGTTTTTGCGACGGCAATTTTTAGAAAAATGTCAAAACCCGCACTGAGGAAATTATCTGAAAAAATTCTTCAGATAACGGGATTACATTTTGATGTAATTAGTCAAGAGCTTGAGGGGTTTTATTTAGAACAAGCGTTATCTGTAAGATATATTTCCAATAAGCCTCTTTTGCTAATCAATATAGGTGGCGGCTCTACTGAGTTAATTATTAAACAAGATGGGGAAGTTTTAGAGAGAGTATACCTTGAGCTTGGGGTGAGAACGGTTCTAGCACGATTCCCCCATATAAATGATGAGATTTCCAAGCATTCACTCGAGGAAGTTTTGAAATTTGTGAAGACGAAGTTGCCGCAAAAAACGATAGTCACACCAGTAGCTATTTACAATGGCGGTGAACTAACATATATGGAAGTGGCTGGCTACGATTTAGATAAAAATGAAGTTTTTGAAGACATAGATCACCCAAAAATGATTAATTTGGCAAAATTTCAAGCGAGAAACCGTGAAATATTTCAATTCGTGCAGCTTAGTGAATTGGAAAAATATATGCCGGAAGACCCTTTATGGATGCATGGAGCGAGGGCTTGTTCAGCAATCGCACAAGCTATTTGCGAGAAATTCCAAGTGAAGACAATTGTACCTTCTGATTCAAATACTGTACACGGAATGGTTAGACAAGAATTGCTAGTGAGAGATTAAATTAAGAATTGCAGAGGGCAAGCTCGGCTTCGATGACGGCAAGAATGTCTTCTACTGTGCTGCCGCGAGACAAGTCAGAAACAGGGGCGTTGAAGCCTTGAAGGATTGGGCCGGCGGCAGTGAAGTTGCCAAATTGTTCCATGGCTTTATAGAGGATATTGCCAGAATTAAGATCTGGGACAATTAAGATATTGGCATAGCCAGCAACAGGAGAGTTTGGAGCTTTTTTCTCACCAACACGAGGATTAATGGCGGCGTCAAGCTGCATTTCTCCGTCAATGAGAATTTCAGGATGAGTTTCCCTAACCTTTTCCACGACAGATTGTGAAAGTGAGATAGTTTCATCTCTGCCGCCAGAACCGAGGGTGGAGAAGCTCAGTATAGCAATACGGGGAGTGAGAAAACTATTTAATGCGGAATCAGTAGAATCATGGTTTAGGTATTTAAAATACTTAGTGGCGGTCTCGTGAGTCTCTAGAGTAATGTCGTAGAGTTGATCGAAACTAGGGTGTTTGCAAGCAGCGGCATCGCCAAGAATAAAGACAGATTGGCCGAGAGGAGTGGCTTTATTTTCTTTAGTAAAAATGAAGCTAGCGGAGAAAGTTGGTTTTTCGAGCTGGCGCGGGTTTTTGACGCCGATGATGTCGCGAGCGGCAAGGATGACATCGCGAGAGGTATAATCAATACCAGCGATCATAGAGTCGGCAACACCAGCCTTAACGGCGGCACAGGCATGCTCGAGATTATCGGCGCCAATAGCTTCAAAATCAGGGAATTTTTGCTTAGCAAGTTTGATGGCCTCCTGGACATAGGGATGATTAATTTCTGGAAAAACAATTCGTTTCATTTTTACTCCTCCTCAGGGTCTTTTAGTCTATTTTATGTAATTTTCTCTCTTTTGGGAAGAAAAAGTCACTTTATGCTAGAATGATGAAAAGTAAAGTAATTATAAGAACGCAAAAATGGAAATACAAACAGACGAGCTAGAGCGAATCATTAAATTTTACCGGATTAGTGATGATCTGGATTTTATTGGTTTTCGAACAGTAGATCCAGACACTTTTTGGTATGTTTTTCAGAGTAAAAATAATCCTCGTAGAAACTTTATTTTACACGCATCGGATTATATCTCTTGGTGTTGTGGAGAAGGGGAGCCACCAGAATTCCTTGAGGCTAATTATTTTACCGATTTTATTTGCTCCTTTCCTGTGAAAAGATGGCTAACTAGTCATGATGGTTTGAACTTAGACGATGAAACTGGCGACCGTGAAGGATATCTATACTGGGCGTCTACTGGCGACCGTTGCATGATGGCGGAAATAGAAGGTGAAATTCCCGAGATGGCAATTCGTACACTAAAAACAGAAATTCCCATTCATGACGAGCTGGAGATTGCGGCGTACGCAAGGCATTTTATTGGTAATGAAACTTTTTCAGAAATTCCACGACCATCAAGCCAGGACTCTAAATTTTTAGACAAAAATATTTGCAGAATAATCCGCACAAATATGCTGAAAATTGCGGAGAAAATAATTGCCGCGGGAGTAACCGGCGTAACGGAAGAGGACCTAGAGAACTGTAACTCTGAATCATTTAGATACACTAGACTATGGCCAATAGAGAAGAGGGAGTATAAACCTGATTGGGTAGTTGAAAAAGATACTTCCAAATCTATCTCGAAAATTAATGAAGTAAATTTTTTAGTTAGAATTAACAACCAAAGTTGGCTGGCGCTATGCGAAATAAGGGACTTTCCAAACTACTTTGATGAACGAAATATATTAATTACATTACTGAATAGATATATTCGTTTACATAGCGATAGACCTGGACCAAGATTTTTGCCAAAACAGACAGTTTTTTCTATACTCGAGAAATTTAAGATAAATTCCGCTGGCGAATTGAGATTTCAGACAATGATTGAGTGTGCAAAGGACTGCAAGTTATATGTTTTTGTTGATGATCTGGATACAAAATATGTCTTAATTTGTCGGGACGTCAGACTTGAAAATTTAGATCAAGAAAAAAGTTATCTAGCACAAGAGTCCAGGATGGAGATAGCAGATTTTTATAGATTAAAGGATGATTTTGAAGAATATTACTATACGTGCAATGAAAATGAAGTAGTAGATACTAAAAATATCGAAACCACGGAGACGGAAGACACTCAGGAAGAGAGAAAATACTATTTTCTGGCAGGTAGAGTTCAAGTCTAAAAGAATAAAATAGGCAAGAGATAGATATGAAGGGCATTGGGGAGTCCTGAGAAAAAGCAGAGAGTGAGAGCAAAAGCGAGGATAAGAATACGTCCGTAAATTGCCGATTTTTCATGTTTTTTATTGTATTGTTTATAAATTAAAACCAGTAAAACGGCGCTAAGTAGGAGCACTACGGCGCCACAGATACCCTGTTCATAGAGGATGGCGAGATATTCATTTTGAATGATTTCTTTAGGACTGCCGAGTTCAGGAAATTCTTTATACAGTGTTGGACCGGCGGCACCAAGACCGACGCCATCGAATAGACGACTGAATGAAGTCTGCCAGGAGGAGAGGGCGAGGTGGTTAAGATTGAGGCGAATCTCTGTTGATTCTGCAATGTAGCCAGTGAATTGTGGGGTTTTTGGGACAGAGCTCTCCGGATTTTTTTTCGGATCTGACGAAAGCTGCTCATTTAACTCAGAGGTTTTATGATTTCTATTATTTTCGCTATTTTTGTGGAACATCTTAGCAAGATCAATGCGACCAAGGGAGAGTTGATTAACAGAGGTAGAAATGCCATCAAAGAAAGTATGGGTGGTTGGGCCAAGTTCAGTAAACACACCTTGGGCCGACAACGTGAAGAAAAGTGGTAGAAAAACGACAGCAGAGAAGAGGAGGGACTGACAGCTAATCTCTTTTAATATGCAAGATTTCTGTTTGAGGATTTCGACGGTTTTATAAATGAATAAGATAAAAATACCAACCCAGAAAGAAAATATGGCACCACGAGAGAGAGTGAGATAAAGTGTGGCGATCAAAAATAGCGGGAGGCCATAACAAAGCGTACGGCCAACTTTTGACACAGGGTATGGGGAGGGGTTAAGTTTTTGATCTTGCTTTTTTGATCCCTCAAAAAGATAGAAAAGGCTGAGAAAGATTGGGGCGAGAAGGAGGTTGGCCATAAACTGCGGTTCAATAGCGAGGCCGTTCGGATGAGGAAAACCAAAAACAGTTGAAGTGCAACCTTCACACAAAAAAGTTATTTCACGAGGAGCGCCAGCAATATCCAAAATTGACTGAAGCCAACAAAAGACTGAAATAGAAGCTCCAGCGATGAGAAGATTCTTTTTGATATTTTTCCCTATTTGGTTTTTATATTGTGAAATATTTTTAAGAATTGTCAATAGGGAAATATAGATACACCAGATGACACCGGAAGTGAGAATGGCGCGCGGGAAATTGGGTGAATCAATAGCATTAACAGTAGTATATAGCGGATATATAGGAGATAAAACCCGGATAAAGTGAGTACAAAGAATAGACAATTCACGGGAAGAGAGAGACTTAGGAAGCTGCCTTATGGGTTGTTTGGGTTTAACAATTGCCCTAAGCGAATAAACACAAAAACGGAAAACTCCGGGGAGTGAGAGGATGGCAAAAATCAGAAGCCAAAGGAGCGGTAGGGATAATTCAAAATTCGTGGTTGCGGTGGAGAGAATTGGGATGACGGGGTGATAAGAAAAAAACAAACAAAATGGCAGGCAGAGAAGCATAAATTGTTGGATCTTAGAAAGAGGTGACACAGGAGTTCTGATTGAGTCTGAGCTGGTTTTAGTTACTGATTTTTTTGACATCAAGGTAGCCTTTCTTAGTCAGATTGTTTTTTATCAAATAGGATGCCTTCTTTTTTGAGGGTTTCCTTAATATAGTGTTCTAGCTGAGTTTTAAAGTGTTGGTTTGAAAATTTCTCAGCAGTCTCCGAGATTTCTTGAGGTGAAAGGAGGGAAGAGTGAGGTGTCTGATTTTTGGCGGTGGATTTTTCTTTATTTTTCTCTGTCCTATTTTCAGATTCTGAATAAATTTGATTGAGCTTTTTTATAGATTTAGCCAGGGAATCGACGGATTGCTGTTCAAAGAAGAGGCCATTTTTTTCGTCCAAAATATAATCTTTGGCGCCACCTTGATTATAAGCAATAACCGGACAACCGGCAGCAAGGGCTTCAACTGGAGCGATTCCAAAAGGCTCTTCGGATGGAAAAATGAAGGCCTTGGCGTTTTTTAAATATTCTTTGAGTTCAGATTGCGGCATCACACTGTGGAGAGTGATTAATTTTGGATTTCGGCTTGCAAGTCGTTCAAGATTTTTGTGTTCAGGACCGTCTCCAATCAAAATAAGTGGTTGATTTTCTTTGAGGCAGGCCAAAATTGCTAGATCGAGACGTTTCCAGCCGACCTGTCGAGAAAAGTTGATAAAATAGCCGCTCGAACAACCACAAGGGTCAGAATTTAGATCTTGAGATTTTAGGGCTTGGGAGTTTTCCACAGTTTCGCATTGACGTGTATCCACTTTGATATTCTGATATATTTCTGTTTCTATTTGACTTGTGTCTGATTTTATGTGGTGATACTTTTTTTGTTCAATTTGACTTTTTCTATTTTGATGTTGTTGTATTATTTGACAATTCTCTTGTCTGATGTTTTTATATTTTGCCACCTCTGAAAAAATCTTTGTATTGACTGGCGGATAAATAACCTCTGCTTCCCTCTTATAAAATTTTTTAATTTCACCCTTGGCGAATTCTGAGATAGTAATGTAATGATCTGGGCGGGCGGCTGCTTCTAGATCCTTCTTTCTTAATCTTGGTAGGAGTAGTTTGAAGATAGGGCGAATAAAAAAGTTGAGCGGACCAAAACCTGGATCTTTTTGGTATTCTTCTGTTTTTCCCCAGTAGTATTGAGTAGGCACGTGACAATAGCAAAAATGAGCACCCGGCTTGGTTTTAACATACTTTGCATCGCAGCCAGAAACTGAGATAACAAGATCATATTCAGTAAGATCGAGATGCTTGAAATAACTCTGACGAAGTGGCGCGATAAAACGGCGCAAGAAGGCTGGGAGAAGATTTATCCAACCAGTTTTTACTTCTGCATCTTTGAACCAATCGATCCCCTTCGGGCGGTACTGCGAGGTATAAATTGGCGCTGATGGAAAAAGATGATGAATTTCACGGAGTACTTGCTCGGCCCCACCAACTACGGTCAACCAATCACAGACAAGAGCAACCTTGAGATCCTTGAGGGGGATTGATGAGGTTTCGGCTTCTTGAGATCCTGATTTAGTCTCGAGTGGTTTGGTTTGAGTTTTTTGTGACATTTACTTGGCGCCCTTACGAATTAATACAGCCTGGATGGTTCGTAAGAGGATTTGTAGGTCAAAAAGGACAGACCAGTTCTGAATATAATAGAGGTCGAGAGCGCGACGCTCGTCAAAACTAATTGAACGGCGACCAGAGACCTGGGCTAGGCCAGTGAGCCCGGATTTAACAGTCAGAAGTAGCGAACGATCGCCATAATTTCTAAGTTCACCAGGGACGAGAGCGCGAGGTCCGACGAGTGAAATGTCGCCCTTAATTACATTAATAAGCTGCGGAAGTTCATCGAGTGAGGTGGCGCGGATGAATTTGCCAATCTTAGTAATGCGAGGGTCATGTTCTAGAAAATCGCCGTTTTCGCGGTATTCCTGGCTAAGTTTTGCAGCATTTTTAAGCTTCCCTTCCCTTTCCATTTTGGCAAAAGCAGCTTCTGGACTCATGCCAGAATATTCAATTTTCATACTGCGGAACTTATGGATTTTAACCTTCTGATTGAACCGGCTAAGACGAATCTCAGAATAAATCGCACTAGCTTTTGGGGTAGAGATCTTAATAATCAACCAAATTATCAGCATAAGAGGCGAGGAGAGTAAAAGAAGGATGGTGCCGAGTACGAGATCCATAATTCGTTTAACGACTTTTGCGTTACCCATAAGGGGAGTAGCTTTCACCATAATGACTGGAGTACTGCCGATTAGCTCTAACTCCCCCATTGAGGTTGAGAGAGTAGTTTCAGATGGAGTGAAATAATATTGTAGATGGTGGTTGATAGATTGGCGATAAACATATTCAACTTGTTTTTCGTCGGTCTGAAAAATCACATCGGCTTCACAATTTTTCAAGGCTTCTTTGAGTGAAGTGTATTGGAGAGTACTACGAAATTCCTTAGGAATATATTGACTGCCAGCTACGACGCCCACAACGCGATATCCCTCCTCTGGATAATCAGTCATTTGGCTAATTAAATGCGTGGTGAGTTTGGAGTTGCCAACAATAATCGCTTTCATGGCACCAATTCTCTGCTGTAAAATACAGCGACGGATGAATTTTAGAATGAAGCGCATGAGAGAGAGTGAGAAGAAACAGATGATCATGGCATAAAGAGCGATCAAGCGGACCGGAAAAAGATCGCCTTCAACGAAGAAATCGAAGGTAATAATAAACATAATGCCAATCACGGAAGCCGTAAAAAGACGCGAGAGCTCTTGCCATCTTGAGCGGCCGAGAAAGATTTTTTTGTTATAGAGACCGAGAACAGCCAAGATAACGAGCCAGGCCGGAACCATAAAAGCGACCGAAAGAGTGAAGCGGAGTGGATCGGAGACGAAATAATAAGGGCGACTATCAAAATGTGTGCGGATTAAATAGGCAAACAGAAAGGAGGCAATAATTGCCAAAGAGTCGCCTAGCATAAGGCAGAAACGGAAAAAAACTACGCTAGAATCTTTTTTCATTTATAGATATTTTACTCTAGAACCGGTAAAAGGTACAGAAGTTTTACCGGTTATCCTAGAGTGATTTTTGGATTATTCTACAGTAACAGATTTTGCGAGATTGCGCGGCTGATCAACGTTATTCCCCTTAGCAACAGCAACGTGATAAGCGAAGAGTTGATTTAAGAGATTAAAGAGAATTGGGGTGAGGATTTTGAAGTCTGTTTTGATCCTAACTATAGCATCAACTGGCAAGTCTACATCGGTATCAGTAAAGATAACCACATGACCGCCACGAGCCAGAACCTCCTGAATACCTGAGATGGATTTTTCATAGAGGAAGCCAGATTGTAGCATGACAACCTCAAAGAAACGATCATCGATGAGGGCGATTGGGCCATGTTTTAATTCCCCAGTTGGATAAGCATTGGCATCAATGTAAGAAATCTCTTTAAGCTTCAATGCACCTTCGAGAGCAATCGGGAAATTAGTGTCACGACCGAGGTAAATGGCGTGATCGTAACTTGCAAACTTTTTAGCTAATTGTTCGATCTCCTGATTTGAAGCTTTGAGAATCTTAGCAATTTCTTCCGGCAGCTTAGCGAGCTCATCGATAACTGGGGTGAGCGCACGAGGACTGACGCCTTTAGCTTCAGCAATAGTCAAACCAAACATAAGGAGGGCGGCTACCTGAGAAGTAAAGGCCTTAGTACTGGCGACGGAAATTTCAGGACCAGCATGAACGTAAGTACCGCCGTCAACTTCACGAGCGATGGTCGAACCGATGGCATTAACGATACCGATGGTTTTGGTTCCCTGTGCTTTGATTGCACGAAGGCAGGCGAGAGTATCGGCAGTCTCACCAGATTGAGAAATAATTAAGGCGACTGAATTTTCTGGAATATAAGCATGGCGGTAACGATATTCAGAGGCAATTACTGGGTCGATCGTGACGTCCGGTAAGAATTGCTCAAAGAGATAAGCGGCGGTCTTGGCAGCATAATAGGCAGTACCACAGCCGACCATAATTAGATGACGAATAGATTTTAATTCCTTAGCGGAGAGATTTGGCCCGCCAAGATGAACAGTGTGTTCTGCTTGATTAATACGACCGCGGAGGGTTTCCGTAAGAGAGTTTGGCTGTTCCATAATTTCCTTGAGGAGAAAATGATCATAGCCACCTTTTTGAATGGCAGAAAGATCCGTGAGAATCTCTTCAACCTTAGCAGAAACTGGCTTTAGGTCGAGGGTTTTAACGTCGACACTATTTTTGGAAAGCACCGCAACTTCACCATCATTGAGATAAATGGCTTTTTGAGTGTAGCCAACAAGAGCGGAAGCATCAGAGGCAACGAGGGTTTCGGTCTCGCCAACGCCAATAACGAGCGGTGAGCCACAGCGAGCAACCACGAGATGGTCGGGATCAAGAACACTAAGCACAGCGATTCCAAAAGTCCCTTCGACGAGTTTGAGGGCCTGAGAGACTGCATCTTCGAGGCTAGTTTTGCCGGATTGATAAAAACTGTCGATTAGAGCAGTGAGAACCTCAGTGTCGGTATCTGATTTAAAGTCATAATCTTTAAGCTGCTCTTTGAGGGCTTTGTAATTTTCAATAATACCGTTGTGGACTAAGTAGATTGAGCCGGCCTGATGCGGATGAGCGTTACGCTCGGATGGATTACCATGAGTAGCCCAGCGGGTGTGGCCAATGCCGATGTGATCAGATGTGCGATGGTTTTTGATTTTTTCTTCAAGGCTTTTGATTTTGCCGACAGCACGAAGTAGGGTTGGGTGGTTTTTGTGATCTAAAGTAACGACACCGGCCGAATCATAGCCACGATACTCAAGTCGTTTCAAACCTTGTAAGAGAAAATCCTGAGCATCTTTTTCGCCGATATATCCAACAATTCCACACATAAATGTATCTCCTTAATATTTTTTTATTATAGCACTCTGAAATTATTAACAGCTCTGTAGATCGGAAGAG
>CAJZIB010000019.1 GCA_916049555.1 uncultured Candidatus Saccharibacteria bacterium
AACCAATTAATAAAGGCAGCAATGATTATAATAAGGACCAAAATTAAAAAACTTATCATGATGGAAAGAAGAGACCTTTTTGGCATATTTCTGTTTTGTTTGTTTTGGTTTTTTGTTTTTTTAGTGATAGTACTTTTTGTAATCATGTTTAGTCTTTTATTTTAGGTATTAGATATTAGTGTTTCCAATATAGCGATATGCTTTGAAAGTACGAGAGTTATCATAAAAAGGTAGCAGTTCGCCAGTGCGGGAGCCGTGAGAAGCGGAGGCGATTTTGCCAACACCGTTTTGTTCAACATAGATTTCGATATGTCCAGAACTGAGACGAATGTCACCAGGTTTGAGAGAGCCTTGTCGGTTTTCAACCTCAACGAATTTACCGGAGTTTTTGACATAGTTTGAAGTTGGACCACCATTGCTAACACCACAGCAAACAAAATTTTTATCGATGCCTGAATAACGAATAACGGTAGCAACAAAGGCATCGCAGCTAGCACCCATCATTGACCAGCGATCGCCAAGTCGATTAATACCAGTTTCAATGAGTGCGTTACGGTAATTATCATTTGGAGTAATGCCGTGGCCGGTATTTGCCCAAGCAAGATTAAGGGCGGTTTGATTAATGCTGAGATTACCACCACCACTACCTGAACAATTACTGATACCATTTGAGCCGCCGAGAGCAGAAAAGATAAGGAAGGCACCTGGAATTAGGTTAGCGGAGGTTGGGTGTCCGTGGTCGGTTTTTATCATGAGCCAGTTGGAATTTTTTCTGGAATCACGCTTACTATCGGCAAGGTTCATGACATATGGTGAGCCTTCACCGCGGGCAGCTTCTTGTTCAGTATAACCAAGAGTACGTGCCTGTGAAATGTAGGAGCGAGCGGTGCCATTATAGCGGAAAAGGAGAGTTTTGATTCCATCATCAGTTTTTAAGTTTAGGCCGGCGCCGTAATTATTTTGCAAGAGCTCGGCCATAATGTCAGTTTGTCTTTGGAATTCGGCTTCGGAAACTTCACCAAAATTAGTAAAAGCATTACTGTTGTGGCCGCCGCCAGTGTAAGAATAGAGCTGATAAATACCTTGACCATTGGTTGGGTTATAGCGACGAAGGCTGGTTTCGCGATAGTGAAGAGTGGCGATGAGTTGCCATGGAAAACCATATCTTGCGGCAGATTTTTCATAAACTGGGCGGTTGGCGTTAATTTTATCTAGGTCAGATTTACTGATGATTTCGGAACCATCATAGAGCTTGCCAATAGTGCCGGAAAGATTTGAAGTAACACAATTTTCGGCATCTCGATCATAATAATAAATACCGTTGATGTCGAAGATATCCCATTCGGATTCTTTAAGTGCAAAAACCTTAGTTGGTTGAATGGAAATAATGAGAGTTAGAAGTAAGAGAAGGACCTTTTCGTGTTTGAGTTTTTTAACACTTAAGGCAAAATGCTTTATGTTAGTGACGAGGTTTTTCATACTAGGTAACTCCTATTTCTTGAAATAGTTTTTAAATCAGCATAGGAAAATTGAGTAAGATTTTGGTAAATGAAGTGGTGATTTGAGTCTGAGTTTTTGGTTAATACGGAAGAGATTTTTACTAATGAACCTAAAGAATCTATAGTGGTTAGAGTTTCTTTTTTGAGACTATTGAGAGTGAATTCTGGTTTTTCTGCTTTTGGTGGTTGATAATTCGCGAGATAATTGGCATAGTCGAAGAAAGCAATCACGGTTTCAGCTTGGTTTTTAGTGATGCCAGAAATACGGGCTAGAATACCGGAACGAGAGGTGTCAATTGGGTTTTTTGCATAATATGCTTCTTTATAGGCGGTGATTGGGTTTCGATCATTCCCCTCTGAGTCAACAACACTAGCACATTTAATTTGAGTACAGATACGAGTTTGTTCGGTGTAATGTTGAAGGTATTTAAGTTCTTGCCAATGTGGATTTTGGCTACCCATAACACAATAGGCGCCGGAGGCCCAACCTTGGGTTTCTGGTGACATATCAGAGACTGCATTGTAGAGTTCAACAGCTTCCGAGATGATCGGAATACTATTTGCGAAACCGAGATTAGTATTCATGGCATTGGCAATATTGGCATCAAAGTGACCGAATGGTGAGTCACGTTCGTCGCAGAACATGGTTTTATGGGCGAGGAGGGAGTTTGGAATAACTTCATCAAAACCTTCGGCATTTTTACGGATGTTTTGATTGATAACGCGTTGATATTCAGGATCGGTGGAGCTGAGTTTTTCGGTCGTGACGTCAGTGGCGATTACTTCTCCGCCATATATATCACAGGCGGCACCAATACTGGTAAGAGCTTCACAATCTTCGTCATTACCAAAAATTTTTTGGTAATCGGTACCGGCGAGTTCGGTGTCAGTGGTAAAGCCTTCAGAACCATCTGCGGCAAGGACGGATTGTCCGGCGTGACCAAGAATGGAGCTAAAGGAATTTTTGGAAACCTCACTTAGATTTGAGAGGCTAGAGAAAAGAGTGGCGGAGCTAGTTATATGGCTGAAGCGGCCTAGGATGGAACCGAGGAAGGTGTTTGGACTGGAAGCGTCAAAAGCGCTTTTAGACTTGCGATCAAGCTCTGCTTCCCTGTTTGCGGCGATGAGGGTCTCTTTATAATAGGCGGTGGCAGCTTCTTTGGAAGCGAGACTTTGTCCGGAGGTTGAACGGCCAACTTTTTTGTTAATTAGTGCAGCACCTTGAACGTATTTTTCACCAGCTGGTTTACCAACGAGGGTTTTTACTGGATTTTCGAAGAGAACTTTTTGAATATATGGGAGGAGGATGGAAAGCATACCAGCAATAGTACTGGCGAGAGCGACATTTACAACAGTAGTCTTTAGGAGAGTGACGGCAGTTTTGATAAGACCGCCACCAAAGGCGAGAGTGGCTAGACTAATAGCGGCACCAACAGCACGAATACCACCACAGGCGCGGGCGCGAGCAGTAGTGAGACCTAGGGCAAAACCAGTGGCAAGAAAGGCAGAGTTGATGGAGAAGTTTTTGGTGTAATTCAGGTTAACTTTTTCACCGGCTAGGACATTGCCAAATCCTTCGGCTTGAATAGGAGCACCAGTGACGGTTTTCTTTTCACCAGTGGAGACATCGGTATATTCAGTAGTGGCTGGAGTGTTGAGAAAATTAAGGACGGAGTTGGCGGCTGCTTCGTTGCCATAGCCGGCTTTAGTTTTACTGATATTTTCTTGATTACTCATGAAGAAATGCATGGCTTGGTAAATCTCGTTGGCGGCAATAGCAACTGAGATAAGGTTGGCAACTTTGAGTGCGGTACAAGTAAGACCACCAGCTTCGGCGACGCGCCCAGCGGTACTTAATAAGTAATTATTGGCTTTAACATCTGGAGTGTCACCTTCGATATTACTACTATCGATATCTTCGCCAGTTTTGGAGATTTTTGTAGTTTTATTCCCTCTTTCGTCAGTATCTTCAGTTTCCGTGGTGGTATTGATACTAGAATTGGTTTTGTCGCCAAAAACTCCTTCTTCGGTGGTTTGATAATTTTTAGTATCGGTTTCATGATTGCCAGTGTTTTTATAGGCGGAAAAGAGATTTCTGGTGATGCCAATTTTGGCGAGACTCATAGTGGCTGGTTTATCGAAGAAATTGGAGGCACGAGCGCGCTTAGCGCGGGTAAAAGCTTCCTGAAAGGCAATATTTTTGGCATAAAAATTGCGGAAATTTTCGGAGGTAATAGTGGCGCCGTCATAGACTAAATGATAGCTGGAGCCGGCGTCAACTACTTCGATCCCGTTGGTCTTCAAGCGGTTTTCAAAATATTTTGGAAAGGCACCTTGTTTCTTGGCGAGAAGTTCTTCGGTGATTCTGAGAGTGTTTTCGGAGTAGGAGCCAAACATGGTATCAGTAGCTCTTGTGATGAGAATTTCGATTTGATTACCTAGATTGCTGACGGAGAAAAAGAGGAAAAGAATAACGGCCAGGAAGGCACCAAAAGCAAGTGCGACCGGAGAGTATTTTTTGATTTTTTTGGCGGTACTGAGTTTTGATAAGCCAAGATTTTTGGTGGATTTTATGTTGTGATGATTAAGGCTTCCAGTATAGAGAGGTTGGTTTTCGAGAGTATCGGCGGAAGGTTTGCGATCTGAATCTGTAAGGGTATCGAGAGAGGCCTGCTCAGCATTCTGTAAAGATTCCTTGGCAATCTGGGAACGAAAAAGTTCCGTCTCAGAATTTTTACTGGACGGCAAAAAGTTAGGAGTTATGGAATCCTTGCCGTAATAGACCTTTGGCATAGTTATATTATATAAGAAAAAGGTATTTTTTGCTATTTTGTTTAACGATTATAGCGAACCGGATTGGTGGTAATGAGATTGGTTTCTGTTTCAGAGGCAACAATTTGAACATGGACGTGAGATTGACCAGCGAAGAAGAGGCCTTGACCAACTGGGAGGCTGGAGAGAAGTTGACGCTCGGCGTTGGTGAGTTTGAAAACATCAGATAAGACATCGACAGCGGCACTGGATTGCTTTAGAAGTAGCTGCATGGATGAGTTCATGACGATGGCACGACCCATTTTATTGCTCATGAAATCTTCAACGTCCTGAGTGATGGTGGTGAGACCAAGATAATATTTACGAGCGCGCTTGGCGAGGGAGAATAGGAAATTGGCGGAGTCATCGTATTTCATAAGCTGCCAGGCCTCATCAACGATAAGGATGCGGCGTTTTTGTTTGGCGCGAACGATGTTCCAGATATGGTTCAGGACAATATACATTGCGACTGGGCGAAGTTCATCTTCGAGGTCGCGGATATTAAAGACAACCATTTGGTTATTAATATCAATATTGGATTGCTGAGAGAAAATACCTGCAAATGTACCAGTGGCATATTTACGAAGACGCTGAGCGAGTTGAGGGCCGGAGCCACCCATGTGGGCGAGTGTATCATAAAGGTTGATAATAGTTGGCGGGGTGGACTGATGTGTGAGAGGGTCTGAAGTGATGCCGGCGCGAGCGTAGGTATCGATGAGGGCTTGGTCGAGATCAGCTTCTTCGTTAGGAGAAAGAGCGGCAACGGTTTGGCCACCAGGGCCTGATTGGGTGCCACCGAGCATAAGACGGAAAAGACCATGGAGGGTGACAAGATTAGCACGGAGCGCGTCAGAGGCATCTTCAGAATCAATCACTTTTGGTAGATCAAATGGATTAATGCGAACATCGGAGTTGAGAGAGAGACGAACATATGATCCACCAACGGCATCACAGAGTTTTTGATACTCGTTTTCAGGGTCGATGATGATAATTTCAGTTCCCATCATCATGGAGCGGATAGCCTCAAGCTTAACTGCAAAAGATTTACCAGCACCGGATTTAGCGAAGACGACGAGATTAGCATTTTCTAGGGTGAAACGATCGAAGATAACGAGGCCATTATTATGGAGATTAACGCCATAAAGAATGCCTTTTTCTTGGGTAAGGTCAGCAGAAGTGAATGGGAAGGAAGTGGAAATGGCGCTAGTGTTCATGTTGCGGCGAATCATTAACTGATCAGTAGCCATTGGCATGGTGGAGTTCATTCCCTGTTCTTGCTGAGAAGTGGCAACTTTAGAAAAGATCATAGCAGAGCCAAAATAATTTTCGATTTTGTGTTGCACAAAATTTAATTCATCAAGTGAGTCGGCCCAAAGAGTGACATATAAACCAAAGCGGAAGAATTTTTCGCGGCCGAGTTGAAGATCATCGCGGAGTTCTTCGGCATCCTGGATGGCGTGTTCGGTTTCAGGATTACGAATACGACCTTTTTCAGCATTTAGGGAAATATCAGCTTCAAGCTGGGTGACTTTACGGCGAAGGTTTTTCATAATCACAGTAGTGTCGACCGGATAAATATACATGGAAATATCAAGAACCTCATCCATGTTGATGAGTGGACTAAGCCAGCCAGTACTGATGGTGCGAGGATAACCGTAAATATAGAGCGTGCGGCCATATTTGGTGCCGAGACGGAAATGGTCGGATTGAATTTCAATTGAGGAAGGAGAAATAAGATCACGGAGAGTGGTGATACCCTGTTCAAACGCGCGCTGAATTTCGGCGTCTTCCATTGATTGTGCTTGAGCTGCAAGTTCGGCAGCGGTGAGTTTCTTTTTTGCCATATTTCTTCCTTAATTTAGTGGTTTTGTCTCTGGTTTTTCACCTTTTTTAGTATAAATAGTGCCCATTTTATTAAAATCAATAAACGGTTCCCTCACTGCTGTGTCCGGGTTGTTGAAGTTATAGAAGAGCTCGGCGAGTTCTTTGGTATTGAGGCGGACGGAGTGGATGCCAATATTAAAGAGGCCACCAATGACGGCTTGAACGCGGTTATTGATTTCAGTAACTGCTTTGTCGTAGGTGTTGCGATCAATCCTAGTGATTTCAGAGGTTTTTGTGGCGAAGAGAAGATTGAAGATGTTTTGACTTTGCGTACTGGCTTTTTCGAGTTCTGGGGATGAATAATATGGAACGACAACGAAGAAGGATTTATCCATAATGTTTGCTTCTTGGGAAACTTGATCGATGAAGTTAATATAGTCGTCCATTAATACACCGAGGAGCATGTTGTCGTTATTACGACGAATATCAGCAAGACGTTCGAGGTATGGAGCGATGTCGATGCGCTGAGAACGGACAAGGATTTGGATTGGGAATTCGAGAGAGTTAAGGACGCCTTTATAACCATATTCGATACCGTCACGTTCAGGCTCGGACATCAGGTCGTAGTTGATAGATTTACAGGCGACGACGGCGCGGAAGGAGCCATCTTTCATGATAATTAAGCCATCGCGTAGTTCGGAGATGAGGAGGGTGGACTGGGTGGAAGAAGGGTTATCCTGAACCACGTTGGCGGTACTATCGGATTGTGGTGCGAGTGGAATATTATTGGCGGGATAGCCAGAAGCGGGGATGTTGGAATTCTGAGCTTGAGCCTGCGGCACTTGAGGTGCTGACTGAAAATTAGGCTGAGCTTGATTTTGGGGTTGTTGTGGATTCATATGCTTCCTTTTTAAAAATTATTATGAGGCTGGTGGGGTGAAAATGCCGGTAAAATTGTTTGAACTAGCTGGTGGAGTTGGTGGAGTTGGTGGAGTTGGTGGAGTAAATTGCGGGTGGTATGGTTGCTGGAATTGGTAAGGAGATGGCGGTTGCTGAAATTGTGGCTGGAACTGTGGTTGAGGCTGGGTAAATTGAGATTGAGTAAATTGAGGTTGAGTAAATTGCGGTTGGCTTTGTGAGGGTTGAGTGAAGGCTTGAGGTTGTGGGGATTGGGCAAAGGCCTGAGATTGTGGAGATTGGGCAAAGGCCTGAGATTGTGGAGATTGAGCTACCTGGGTGGATTGGGCGGATTGGGTGAGACGATTAGCTTGTTTACTAATAGTATCGATAGTGAAATCTTGATTGTTGGCAAGATTTTGAAGTCCTTGATTAACTTGGGCGGCGGAAGTTTGGTTAATAAAACCATTAACGTATTGTGGTTGAGTAGTAAATTGGGTTTGAGTATTGTTTTGTGTAAAAGTTGGCGGAAGATTTTGGTCGGCATTAGAGATGGCGGCCTTCATGTTTGAAATTAAGGCGGCATGGCGATTTTGTTGTTCTTTAGCGATCATTTGATTGATGTTTTGATTACTGTCCTGGTCGAGAATATCAACAATGTTGTTGTTCTCTGCGATGAAATCTTCATTGAAATTACTATTGCCGCGAATTGCATAGCCCTCAGAATCAACGAGATTGGAAAGAAATGAGAGGCGGGTGGAAGCTTCTTCCTCGGTAATGTTTCTGGCGCGAGGTTTCTCGACGATTTTAGGGGCAGTGATTTTGATGGTAGTTTCCTTTTGCCCAGGAGTCCAGCGACGAGTGTTTGGTTTGAGATAGAAGCTGGCAATGGATGCTAGATAAACTTCCATTGGTTGATCTTTTTTTATAGGTAGAGCAAGAATTAAAAAGAAGAAGGTGAATGGGATCGGGATGATGGCGAGTAGTGGAAAAATTTGGAAAAGGCCAAAAATAATAGCAATACCTGCTGCAGAAATGAGAAGATAGATAAACTGTCGAAAGGTAAAAGGGCCAAGGAGTTTATCTTCCGCCTCAACGTCTTGAGGGACCTTGTATGTTGCCATATAGAATTATTTTACCATAAACGTGGTGGAAAATATAAAATACACCCATGGTGTGCGGGTGTATTTTATAATCAGGTTTTGTTTTAGGATGCGGCCTTGCGGTCTTTTTCGTTCTCAATAATTTGACGTTTCTTGGATTCTTTAACGTCGTGTTCAAGAATTTTAGCAAGACCATTCTTCATATTATCAAAGAGGTTGGTGTTTGGACGGCCAAGCTTATCGATGACACCGTTTTCTCTGAAGATCCTATTGATTTCTTTATGAGCTTTATCTTTTGCTAATTCGTAGGCTTCTTTTTTCTTTTCAGCTTTAGCTTCATCGTCAAGACCATCTAAGTCATCTGGGTTTAGTTCATAGCTTTCGGCAACAAGACGGTTGAGAATACCATTTAATACATCGGTTTTCATGGCAGCAGCATTACTGGCAGTAAGCCCACTAAGATATTTTTTAATCTCACGGGTAGCTGTGTTGCTATTTTTATGGTAGGCACTATTTGTGTCTTGGATTTCTTTAGCAATTTCTTCAATATTTTCTTGATTTAGTGTCTTAATGACGTCTTTACGATTGAGGCCTGTAAGGAAACTTGTCATATTAACAATTTGTTCACTACCTGATTGGAAATTTGGAAATGCGGAAATGATAGCTGGACGAATTGCGTCAAAAATTTCTTCGCTCTTGCCTGGATCAACATTACTATAACTATCCATCATCATCATGAGTACGTCGGTTGCAGTGCGATCGATTTTATCAAAGCGGGTACCTTTAAGACCGGTGGCGATGTTGATTTTTGTTTCGTAATCTGGATCACCGTCAACTTTACCGGTAAAGTATTGTTGCATAGTAATTTCTTGAGTTTGGCGTTTTTGATTAGTGTAGGCCCAGGTTTCCATGTTGATGAATTTACCGAGACGACCGAGGGTAGGATCGGCATCCTTCATTTGCATAAGGTTGAGAGCTAGGACGTTGGCGGCATCAGTACCTAACAAGAGATTACCAGAATCCATATAAGTTTTAAGTTCAGAGGCGATTTTGTCATAGTCACCACGGCGTGAAAGGACGTTATTCCCAGCAATGATACCATCGATGTTGTTGTGTTTGATCATTTGTTTATAAACATTGTAGGCGTCAAGGGTGACCATCTTATCCATATAAGTGGTAAGTTTACCGACATTGGCGCGGCGCTCAGATTCATAGGCGTCAACAGCATCAGCGGCGACCATTTGAAGAGCAATAAAGCGATCGGATTCTTGTTCTTTAGTGAGTGTGCCGTCGTTGACTTTCCAGGCGTCCGTACCGGCGCCGGCGACCACATATTTTTCGTAGTCTGCTTTATTGACAATATTGCCGTTTCTGTCGATCTCGGCGGCCTTGCGAACAACCTCAGAATAGTAGCGATTGGCGTTGTGATCGTTGCGATGCTTGGAGGATTCGGCGGTTTTTAATTCAAGGAAGTTTTCGGTCTGATTACTGGCAAGGGTCTCGAGATCTTTATTTTTAACCTTATTGTCAGTGATGTAATCTCCCATGTTACCAAGAGCATCTTCGGTTTTGGTTTTTTGGGCAGAGGCAGCAAGTTTTGCTACACGATTTTGGTATGTATAACGCATGACTTTGTTGTCTGGATCTACGAGTTGGGTCTTCTTTTCAATACCATCTCTATCTACACCAAGTGAACGCTCGGCGTAAATGGCTTTGCCGTATTTATCACGGTAAAGAATGCGGGCGCCACGACGTTTTGCGTCAAGCTCTTCTTGACGATATTGATTCAGTGTGTCTTCACGAGTCTTATTTTCGTCATCTCTGCGATACTTACGAGTTGCAGCGCCAGCGGCAAGAGCACCACCCCAGTACCATGGGAGAAGATTGAGAGAACGCTGACGTTTCATGGCATTTTCAATAGCCTTTTGACGATTAGCTTCCTGAATTGGAGAAAGAGCCTTGGTGGCGCGGCCAGAAAGGTTGTTGCCGAGTGAATTGAGCACGTTAGAAATACCACCGAGAGCGGAACCTGAAAGCTTCATTAAGCCGGCGGCGAGTAGAAGTGGAAGAACCTGCACGGCGGCACCGACCAGTAGTCCAAATGGAGTGGTGGCGGAAGTAATAAGAACCATACTAGCGAGTTTGGAAACACCAAAGAGCATGCTAAACATCGGGTAGAAGAAGAGCATTTGACTGAAGGTATTTTTCCATTTTTGGAAGTGTTTTTCAGTGTTTGGAAGGATGTATAAAACGAAGGCAATTGGAGAAATGGAGATGAGGAAGATAACAAGAGCTTGACGTAAACCAAGAACGAGAAGGCCGACAATAACAGATATAATACCACCGATAATAAGTGGGATGAAGGCGAGAAGAAGACCGAGCGGGCCACCTGGAAAGGCAAAACTAAGTGCGAGGCCAGCGCCACCAGCGGCAACAGTGGAGAACAGTGAATAAAAACCAGTGGCGGTTTTGGAACCGTCGACTGCGCCAGAACTGATGGCGGATTCAGCGATGCCGGCGAGAAGATCTTTGAGGCCGTTGCCTAGGATATTACTGATGTCGACTGCGATCGCGCAAAATAGAAAACTAAAGTTGACAACCATGGCGGTAACGATGAGGCGTGGGAGGGATTTTTTGACGCCGTAATTATTAATGCCATAGCCGGTGATTTGGGAATAGATAATGACGAGGAGGAAGATGATGAAACAGATATTGGCGATATTGCGCATATAGGACCAGACTTGATAGATTGGAGAATCGCCTTTCATCTCTAGTGGTTTAACGTCAAGAAGACCTTGGATAAGGCCATAGAGAGCATCGATACCCTTAGCGAGCAGACCGGTGGTCGGACAAATTAACCAACCAATGGCGCCGATTTGAGAAGTACAGGTGGCTGGTTCGTGATTTTCAGAGTTGTTTCCCTCGGTGGAATTTTCAGTATTGCCATTTTGGTTGGCTGGAGGAGTTTGAGAATTGGTGTTCTCGTTTCCTTGGTTTCCAGTTCCCTGATTTTCAGTGGTTTCAGCTCCAGTATTTTGAGTATTGTTTTCAGTATTATTATTTTCGGTGGTTGGATTTTCAGTTGTCTGATTATTTTCAGTAGATTCAGAAGTTGTTGGAGTAGGGTCAGCAAAAACAGAAGTGGTATTTAGAAAAGTTTGCGCAAATAAAAAGGCGCTGGAAAAAATCAACCCAGCGAGCATAGTGAAACTAGAT
>CAJZIB010000020.1 GCA_916049555.1 uncultured Candidatus Saccharibacteria bacterium
CTACGACCTTTTGCTCCGCAAGCAAACGCTCTATCCAGCTGAGCTACGGGTGCAGATGTGGATATTGTTCAAATCCGAAGATTCAAATAACATCCACCTAGAAATTAAATGAGCATCACGTTTCCGTGACATTCATATTATAGCATATTTAATTAAAAATCCTAGAGGTATGCTATAATTTAATTAGAAAAAAGGAGTAACATGGAAGAAAATAAGACCAAAAATACTGAAAAGAGCGCTGAAAAAGTTGCAAAAACCGCAGAAAATACTGCCTCCAAATTAAAATCCAAACTTAAAGAAGCCTCAAAAAATCACACCGTCAAGTTTCTTCTCTCAGTCGCTAAAAGTCCAGCCACCGCTATTAAAGAAAATATTAACGACTATTCCGATCTCAAAAGCGCCTGGCAGCTTCCAGTTTTTACCGGCCTCGCCTACACCGTTCTCAATTTAATCAACACTATTTTCTCTAAGGTCTATGTTCCAGCCCACAAATCCTTCTTCGGCAAACAGATTGACGCCGCCTGGAATTGGAAAAACCTTAACGACATCAACTGGATTCAGACCATCTTCACTCAATTCTTCTCCTTCCTTCTCCCAGTCCTCTTTGTCGCCGGTATCTATCACCTCGTCGCCCTCCTCTTCAAAAAGAAAACCAACTTCTTCCACCTCACCACCATTGTTACTATTGCCGGCATTCCAGCCATTCTCGCCACCAGTATCCTTGCTCCACTCGCTTCCATCATCTCTCCATCCCTAGGCTTCATTGTTATGATGGCCGGTATCTCTTTCAGCTCAATTACTGCCTATGAAAACCTTAATGCTGAAGCCGACTATAAAGGCAACGAACGCATTTTCGCCAACGTCACTTTTATGGTCGCTCTATACATCGTCCTCCTCATTCTCTTCACCACGATGCTAAAAAGCGCCCTTGGCGGCAGCTCAATGCCATCTCTCGACTCACTCAACAATCTATTCAATAACTAATAACGGTAACAAAGACACATGAACGAATCACTCGACCAAAAATCCACCAAATCAAAACTAACCGGCAGCCGCGCAGGTCGAGTTAAGGTTCGCCTACTCAAAACTTATTACGGCAACATCCTGAAAGATATGCGCATCATCTGCATTACCGGCACCACCGGCAAAAGCGTTGTCGCCCATTATCTCTACCATATCCTCATGGAAGCCAACGAAAAAGTTGGTATCCTCGCCTCTGAAGATGAAATTAAAGTTGGAAGTCTTTATAAATTCTTTAGCGATTCCTGGAAAGCCGGCGCCGACTATTGCATTATCACCACCCCTGCAAGTTCTCTCAAAAAGGACGTCTTCTATCAGCTCCCAGTTTATCTCGCCGCCCTCACCGACTATGTCCCATCCAAACTTTCTGATCTAACACCAGAAGAATATGCTGCAGCCGAAAATACTCTTTTCGACCTCGAGCCAGAATTTGTCGTCTTAAACCGCGACGACAGCAATTATCTTGAATTCTCAAAGTTCAAAGGAAAACAGGGTACTGCCACTTATGGCTCCGACCATTACAGTGACACTAAAATCGAACGCCGCACTCTTTATCGCAAAGGCAGCGAAGCCACCCTCAATATTGAAGGACATCGCTTCAATGTTGCCAGCTTCCTCACGGGCGAGCCAAACATTTCTTACATGGCCGCTGCAGCCACAATCGCAAGTCTATTGCACTACACCGAAGAACAGATCGTCAACGGTATCGCCAACTTCGATCCAGAAAATATTGCTGGATCCGCTAACTAATCTTTCAGTCTTTTCCTTAAGGCCTTCTCTGTAACCTTAAGATCCTCAAACGGCACCGCCCCGGTTGCCCTCAAGATTGTTTTTTCGTGTCCCTTACCAAGAATCAACACAATATCATCCTTCTTTGCAACATCGACTGCCATCTGAATTGCTTTTTCACGATTAAGTTCCACCAAAAGATTCTTTCCACGCAAAAATCCTGCCTGTTCAGCCCCCTTCACGAATTCCTCCGCAATTTCTGCTGGGTTCTCATCCCGAGAATCATCCTCTGTAATAATTACGATATCCGAATATTTCGCCGCAATTTCGCCCCGCTCACCCCTCGTCGATTCGTCACGTCTCCCCGCTCCCCCAAATAACGAAATAATCCGGCCCTTCTTTCCAGGCACCACCGACTCATAAACCTTCAAAAACGCATCCGGCGTATGCGCATAATCCACAATCACTTCAAAATTCTGCCCCAAATCCACCCGATTCATCCTCCCCTCCACCGAATCAAGCGCCAAAATTCCCTGAGAAATCTGCTCCTTATTAAGTCCTAATTTTAATCCCACCGCCACGGCCGCCAGGGAATTATAGACAGTAAACTCCCCAGGAATCTTCGTTTTAATCCTCAACATATCACCCGACGCATTTTTATCACCACCCACATGCTTATCTTCTGCTGCATGTTTATCCCCCACCGAGGCTTCACCATCTACAGAATACTCGACCCCTTGCGCGCCTAGCTTCACATCCTTGGCTCGTAGAATCCCAGAATTTATACCATATGTGATATATTCTTTTACATCTTTTGCAAAATAAGCCCAGCTTTTATCGTCTTCATTCACCACCCCATATTTCGCCATCTTAAATAATCGACGTTTCGCATCTCGATAATTCTCAAAGGTCTTATGATAATCTAGATGTTCATGTGTTACATTCGTCATCACCGCAATCTCAATCGGCACCCCGAAAGTCCTATGCTGTGCCAAAGCATGCGAAGTCACCTCTAGGACCAAAAATTCCACCCCCGCATCCGCAATTTTCTTCATCCGGTAATTCAACGTTTTCGCGTCCACCGTCGTCATGTGTTCGATCTGTTTTTCCAGCTTATCAACCCCCCAAGCCACCGTCGTCATCAGTCCAGTCTTGTGCCCAGCCGCATTTAGCATCTTCCAAATCAAAAAACAAGTCGAGGTCTTGCCATTCGTCCCAGTCACCCCAATCACTCGCATCCTCTTCCCAGGAAAACCATATCGATGTGCCGCCAAATCCGCCCTTAAAACATGATACGGAATCACCAATTTATTGTAATTAGGGATTTTATCCATTAGAAAAGTCTTCATACTCATACGCTTCACCTCACTTTTCTTTATTATACCATAACCACCTCTGATTCATTTTTCACCAATATTAGCACTCTCCACTTGACAGTGCTAGTTTTTGCTATACAATAGATAACAGCTACAGCCAAAGTAATCAGAAAACCAGTTCGGCTGTATTAAAAGGAGGAAAAACATGACCTTAAAACCATTACAAGATCATATCGTTGCTAAAAAAGAAGTTCCAGCCGAAAAGACCGCTTCCGGATTTTTCATGCCTGGTGATGCTAAGGAAAAGCCAAGCTACGCCACCGTCGAATCGGTCGGTCCGGACGTCAAAAATATTAAAAAAGGCGACAAAATCATCTTCAAAGAATATAGCACTACCGATATCAAACTCGGAGACGCCCAATATCTCATCGTCAAAGAAGAAGACGTTCTCGCCATCCTAGACTAATCAGTAAGAAGCATAATTAAAGCTCAAATTTTTAAATTTTAATAGAAGGGAATCATCTATGGCAAAGAAAATTTTTTACGCTGACCAAGCCCGCGACAAAGTCTTAAGCGGCGCCAAGCAGCTCTATGATGCAGTAAAAGTCACTTTCGGCCCTAAAGGCCAAAACGTAGTAATCGAAAAATCCTACGGCAACCCAACCATCACCCACGATGGTGTCACCGTAGCCGAAGCTGTTGACCTCGGTAGTTCTGAAGAGAATTTAGGCGAACAAATTGGCGCTAAACTCATCAAATCTGCCGCCCAGAAACTTAACAAAGTTGCCGGCGATGGCACCACAACCGTCACTGTTCTCACCTATAACATCCTAAGCGAAGCTAATAAACTAATCGCCGCAGGCGTCAACCCAATGGAACTTCGAAAGGGTATTGAAAAAGCCGGTGAAGAAATCGTCGCCAAAATCAATCAATCTGCCGAAAAAATTGAAGGTAACGATAAAAAGGTTGCTGAAGTTGCCATTATTTCTGCCGGAGATAAAGAAATCGGCGAACTGATCGCTAGTGTTATTAGCAAAATCGGTAAAGACGGTATTGTAACCGTTGAAGCAGGTCAAGGACTCGAAATGGAGCAGGAAATCGTTGAAGGTTTCAGCTACGACAAAGGTTATAGCTCACCATTCTTCGTTACTGACCTTAATCGCCAAGAAGCTATTTTCGACAAACCTCTCATCCTCTTGACCGACAAAAAAATCTCCACCAGCAACGAAATTCTCCCAGTTCTTGAAAAAGTTGCCCAATCTGGCCACAAGGATCTTGTCATAATTGCTGAGGAAGTCAGTGGTGAAGCTCTCTCACTTCTCGTTCTCAACAAACTCAAAGGCGTCTTCAATTCTCTCGTTCTGAAAGCTCCAGCCTTCGGTGATCGCCGCAAAGAAATCCTCGAAGATATTGCCGTTCTCACCGGTGCCACCGTCATTTCTGAGGATAAAGGCATGAAGCTCGAGGATGCTGAAATTTCTAACCTCGGCTCTGCCAAGAAGATTATTGCCACCAAAGATAACTCCACTATTATCAGCGGCGCTGGCGATCATAAAGCAGTCAAGGCCCGTATTGAGCTCATCAAGTCTCAGGCCAATCTTGCTACTTCTGATTATGACCGTGAACAATACGAAAAACGTGCTGCCGCCCTTCTCGGAAAAGTTGCTGTCATTAAAGTAGGTGGCGCCACTGAAACCGAAATTGACGAGAAGAAGTATCGTGTTGATGACGCAGTTGCTGCCACAAAAGCTGCCCTAGATGAAGGTATCGTCACCGGTGGTGGCGTCACTCTCGTCAATCTCGCCAATCAACTCACTGGCGAAGACGCAGGCACTAAAATTGTCAAGAACGCCCTCAAGGCTCCACTTCTTCACATCCTAGAAAACGCCGGACTCAACGCTCAGGCTCTCCTGGCTGCCGTTGAAAACGCTAAGCCAGGCCAGGGCATTAACGTTATGGAACCTGAGAAAGGACTCCAAGATCTCAAAAAAGCCGGTGTCATCGATCCAGCTCGCGTCACTCGTGAAGCTGTCCAAAATGCCATCAGCATCGCCGCAACCGCTATAACTATGGGGGCGCTCATTGTTGAACTTCCAGAAAAAGCAGACAATTCTGCTGCCGCCGGTGCCGGCATGGGTGGTATGTACTAAAAATAGCCAGTCGGCCAGTTCCTCTAAACTGGCCGCTACATCCTAGTCAAAATTAGTATCACCTAAACTGGCCGCAACATCCTAAAAAGATTAATATCACCAAATCAAAAAAGAACCCCGTACCAAATCAACAAAAAGAACCCCGCAGGGTTCTTTTTTTAATACTAGCTATCCGCCTTTTCAACTAGGAAGAGAAGTGCTTCGGCTCGTTCAGCCTCATCGCCGATACCCTTAACCGCCTCGTAAGCTGAAGTAATCATATCCTTTGAGCCAGTCGACTCAATCATCTGTTTATAAACCTTAAATTTCTGTTCTGGCTGCATCTTAATCTTATCCATTAACGGGTATAGATCCTGTAACATCTGCTTCTTAACTTCTTCAAACTGCATATTCGCACCTTCATTTCCAGCGGTTTCATTATTATTCAAACTTGGTGCAACCGTTTCTTCAGTTGCCACAGCCTCTGGCGTCACCTCAGGCATCGTTTCCACAGTAGTAGGAGCGGCACTCTCTAAGGCAGAAGGTACCGGTACCTCAGTCTCAGTAGGCGCACCAGTAATTGGAGTTGGACTTGAATTGGTTAAATCAGCCATCACGTCCGGATTCATTCCAGGCATACTAGGTTCATTCGCCAAAAAGTCTGGAATCGGAGGAGCTGGAGGCACACCCAACTGGTCTTGAATATTAATGTTAAAATCTGCATTTGAATCGGTCGCACTCGTTGCATCCATCATTGGCGCGCCACTGTTTTGATCCATATACCCACCTTCTTTTTTATATACTATACTTTTCCAAATTTTATCATAAACATTTTGTTTTATCAATTTTCTATCTAAAATCGCAATTTCTTCACAATTTTATCGATAGCATCAAGTCTAACTTCCTCCATTGGTAGCCTCTTGCCAAACATATTCACGATTTCTTCACCCTTATTTTCAGGGAAATAAACCGTCACAGCTGGGGAAAAACGTTTCTTTGGCATTAGAACAATTGCAAAATGCACATCATCCTGCAGGATTCCGAAGGCCTTATATTCTTCAAAGCGGTACATTCGCTCACCCTCGGTTAAACCTTTTTCAGACAAAACATACTGAATCTTGCGAGGAGGACGCACCGAATAGGTAATAATCGCAACCACGGAAACCACTACTAGCGCCGTAAAGGTCCACCACTCAAACCTGATCGAAATCAGTGAAAAAATCACACCCACTAAAATCAACCCAAAATACCACCCCATATTCTTTTCGTGTGACACATATTCTTCGGCTTCCCATTGCACCACTGTATTGTCTTTCACTTTTACACCTCAATATTCATTAGCTTTTTTAAATTATAACACATCAAATATTTCTTTAAAATCATTCAAGAAACGCCCGAAGTATGTTAAGATAGAAGGGAAGGAGAGTTACCCAAGTGGCTGAAGGGGGCGGTTTGCTAAATCGCTAGTGTGGGGAGACCTGCAGCGGGAGTTCGAATCTCCCACTCTCCGCCAAATAATCCATTTTCTTTTTTCTAGGTATAGCCCAGGAATATAGATAGTTGTTATATGTTTAGAAAAATATCTCCCAAGAGGAGGTATTTTTCTTTTATAATATTTGTGGTATAATAGAAGCATAATTTAAGTAACTGCGAGATTCGATAGTTTATATGAAACAGATCACCAAAACTTTAACCCAAACCTTAACCGGACTTGGCGCACTTTTATGCCTTTCCACCAGCCGTGTCCTAGCTTCCGCCCTCTCTGTACAAGAAGGTGCCAATGCGGCCCGCGCTGAAGGCATGCCTACTGAATTGATTGGCGACAACGGCGTTTTCAGCCGCCTGACCAATACAATCCTCTTAATTGTTGGTCTTATTTCTGTTATTATGCTAGTTTACGGCGGTCTTCGCTACATCCTTTCTGGCGGTGACAGCAAAAAGGTTACTGACGCTAAAAATACCATCCTCTATGCCATCATCGGCCTTATCATCTCCCTTCTCGCATTTGCTATTGTTAACTTCGTTCTCAATTCTGTTGTTGGCATCACAAACAACTAATCATCAGCATCACAAAAAACTCTCGATATAATCATTACTCATCAGAACTAATACTGATATTTTGCACGCCCCAGCATTTCGCATCGCATCCGCCGCCGCCCGCATACTCGACCCCGTCGTCCATACATCATCAAACAACACATAATGAATGTCTCCCCTCAATTTTGCCTCCTTTTTCAACCCGTACGCCTGCTTTGCTTGCTCACGCCTCACCTTTGCACTCTTACCAACCTGTACCGTCTTATTTAATCTCTCAAGTATTGGCTCCAGCCTCAAGTTCTCACTCATCTGACAAAGCTCCCGCGCCAGCATCAGCATATGATCAAACCCCCGCTCTCTAATATGTCGCCGAATCGTCGGCAAGGGAACTATAACCACCTCTCCTACCTCACCAGTTTCAAAGAGCTCACGCTCCGCAACTTCCCACACCTTCCAAGCAAGCGCGCGTGCCAAGTCTCTCCGCCCCTGATATTTATATTGCTTCAACAATACAGATAGCAGCCCTTCCTTTACTCCCCCCACAATCACCCGTGAAAATCCATCTATCCCAAAAATCACATATCCAGGATTTGTCCCCAAAAGATATTTTTTACAACGCCCACACAAACTCTCACCCTGAAGCCCACATCTCTGACATCTGTTTGGCGAAAGCACTTCAAGCAATACATTAATTATTGTGCTTTTTACATCAAAACACACTTTTCTCTTGATTTTTAACATAACCACTCCTATAATTAACCATAACAATAGTTAAATGTGGAGGAATACTTAGCAATGGCTCGTACAAATGACGATGACATGCTTATGGAAGACGAACTCGCGGCTGCATTTCTGGACAATGATAGCCAAGAAGAAGTTGAGCAAAGTCCTGTTCAAACTTCTGCTAGTCTCCCATCAGAAGAAGATCCAGAGGCGTGGGACGAACCGGAAGATTTTCCAGGTCAATTAGCAGTTGATGTATATGAAACTGCCGATAAATTAGTTGTTAAGGCTCGCACCGCAGGCATTTCCAAAAATGACCTCGATGTCACCATCTCAGACAACATCTTAACCATCTCCGGCATTCTCAGCGGTGGCGAAGATGAACAAACCACTCGTTGGCACATCCAGGAATGTTATTGGGGCGAATTTTCTCGCACCATCGCACTTCCAGTCCCAGTCCGTGAAGATGAAGGCAGCGTCAAAGCCGAGTTAAAAGATGGCGTTCTCACAATCTCTTTTGAAAAAGAGAAGACTGAAACTCCAACCAAGATTACCATTCAGTAATCTAAGGCTATTAAACTGCGAGAACAGAGAACTAAACTAAATACCGCACACCCTGCGGTATTTTTTAGCCTCACACACAGACCCCATCAATATCCAAAAACGCTTCTTCATCCACAAATACTTCTTCCAACCTATCCTTATATTAGTCTTCGTGGACATAATCCATCAAGTCCATAACCCCAAGTATCCCCCACATTTCTAAACTATTCCAGATACCTTTATCCTAATTCATTTATCAAAATTAGACAAGCATATCCGCTCTCAGCCTCTGATCAAAAAAATAGACCCAGTGGGGTCTATTTTTCGATTTCTAATCAGTATTTTAAGAATTATTAGCAGAAGCTCCGCTATTTGCAGCAGATCCACTAAATACTGAGGTAAGTACGAAGTTTACGATTGCAAAGGCAAGAAGTGCAACCACAAGACCAATCACACCATACATAATTGTCTCTCGTGCTTTCTTAGTCTTAGCAGGATCGCCAGCAGCAGTGGTAAACATAAAGCCACCATAGATAATGTATATAACTGCAAGAATTCCAAGCACACCGAGCACTACACTAATAATAGTATTAATGGTTTTCATTAAATCATTCGAACCTGCATGATCATCAGCAATATTACATTCAGAAATAGAATTCGAATAGGTCTGACGAAGTGATCCCTGAGGACAACTTCCCGCATTCACATTTCCAGCTAGCGATACAACTGCCATCAAAGCTGCAGCCGCCATTACGCCTTTTTTGTACACACCGTTCTTCATTTTTACCTCGCTCGATATTTTTTACTTAAAAAGGCTTGATAATACGAAGTTCACAATTGAGTAGGCAAGAAGCGCAATCACAAGACCAATAATACCATACATAATAGTATCTTTAGCCTTCTTAACCTTACCAGAATCACCAGCAGAAGTGGTATATTGTACACCACCAAGGATGATTACGATAACGGCAATAAAACCAATCACACCGATAATCACATTAATAATCTGATTAAGAGTACCCATCAAATTATTATTATTAAGATCACTTTTAATTGCACCACAGTTTGATAAGTCACCAGTTACAGTAGACCCATCTGGACAGCGAATTTTCCCGGTTGCAGCAACAGGCAAACTCTGGAGCCCCATAGCAACTACACCAAGACCACCAGCGGCTAATGTTTTGATTTTGTTAGAAATCTTCATATTTTTTCCTTTAATATTATTTTCCTCATTATATCATAAGCATCTGTTAAATCAAGGGCCACCCCTTAGAGTTCTAGATACCAACTGAAGCAATTACGAACTGCACGATTGCATACGCCAACCCCGCAATCACCAGCGCAATCACCGCCGTCATGATCATTCTTTTTGCATTCACAATCTTTGCCGAATCACCAGAAGATACCACCAACCTTTGACCGGCAACCACAATCGCCCCCACACTGATAATTCCCACCACAGAAATCCCAATATTAATAATCGTCGTGATCAGACTCGCAATACTTTTATTCCCGACATCAACACAACCGGCAGCCTGTAAAGTTTCTTCATCCGCATTAGTCATCTCGCGCAGCTTTGCACAGGTATCACTCTCAGCGTAACTAGCCTGTGGGATAGCCACCATACTGAGTGTCCCCGCCATCAACACTCCAGCTAATATTAACAAAATCCTCTTCATCATTTCTCCTCTTTTAAGATATCGAATTCACCACAAACGTCGTTAATGCCCACGCTAATCCTACCACCACTAGTCCAATCACGGCATAAGTGATCGTCTTGATCGCTTTATTAACTCTTGCCGGGTCACCTTCCGAAATCGCATAAAAAATCGCACCATAAACGATAAATCCAACCGCAATTAGCGCCGCCATAGAGTAAACCCAGTTAAATAGCACCATCAAATCATAGTTATTTGCATTATCCTTATTTGGGATATTATTTAAAGCATTATTTAAGGTATTAACCTTTGTAATATCAAAATCGTCACCAAAAATTCTTCCACCTGAGTTTTTCACAAATTCAAGAACGTTCATTATTTTGCTACGCCTCCAATTACTTTCACTAGTGTATCCGAAATTACTGAAGCCGAAATCGTTAAGATCAAACCAATCACCGCGCCAGTGATAATTCTTTTACCTTCCATCACTTTTCCAGGTTCACCTTCCGACATAATATATTTATATCCACCCCAGATAATAAATCCAGTCGCTACCATACTTGACATGAGCGCCGCATCAAACACTAAGTTCAACACAATCACCCAAACAAATCCGGCAATATTCGTATCCCCATTCACCGTGCCGATCGTCCCAATCCTACAATCACCACCCTCTCTAGTTGCCAAACCCTTATACCAAGGACGAAGTCCTAGCATTGAGTTCGCACATGAATCATCCGGTTCTTCCTCAATCACCGCCGCCGAGACTGGCTCACTCGCCACCTCTGACCACAAATACACTAAACTAAAACTTGAAAAAAATGCTAAACCTAGCATCAATAAACCTTGGATATGCCTTTTCATATTTTGATTATAGCATTATTAACTTAAAACTGTATATAATAATAGTGGATATTGTTTCACACTCATCCCTTATTACGCTATTGACTATAGCGCTTATGTGTGGTATAATATGCAAGTAATTAAAGCTTTATATCTGTATGAAGAAGGTCAACACAAGATTTAAAAGTTTCACTATGCTCGCTGGGTTGATTTTTTCCAGCGCCTTTTTATTTGCGCAA
>CAJZIB010000021.1 GCA_916049555.1 uncultured Candidatus Saccharibacteria bacterium
GGCATATTATAGGGGTAAAGACATAGAAAAATCAAGAGGCAATGTAATGTAAGAAGTAATCTTAGAAAAAAGAAGTATTGCAAAGCTGCTGAATCCTTTAAGGCCATTCCAAGTTAAAATAATCCCAGTGCTACTATTTTTAGAGAGTTTTTGACTAGGCGTTTTTTCTTTGTTAATTCCATAACGTATCCAAAAAATACTTCATATTTTTCGTCACGCGTGACCAATGCCAGACAATCTTGCGGCTTCAGAAATTGAGTCATATTCTGTAATAACTGTTTTTTCGTCTAACTTATATTAAATAACGGCACAAGGCGCGAATATATTCGGTTTTTCTTTGTAAATCGGAATTAGTTTTCTATTTTTTTACTCATCTTTATAGATACAATCATATCCACCAACACGTTTCTGAATATCATACTCAACATCTCAGATCGATTTTTTGGTTAACGTCTATTTTTTCGCTAGCTTGCAATGCGAAAGCATACTCGGCTATTATTTTTTATTATTGTCAAATTAAATTGCTCTTTTACTGTTACTTCTAGTATTCTCTACTCGTATACTATTGTGCGTAAGCTCCATCCCTCCGGATTCATACTCGCGAAATCTGTCTTCAAATAATTTCTGAATCCCATGATCTTTCTGAACGTGTTTAATTATCAATTGTTGGCTTTGCGGGTGAATATCGGGGTTATATAAAACGAGATAAGCATCTTTAGCGCCAGTTACGTACATGCCGAATTGGATTTGATACATAACTCTATCGTCAATACGTTCAGAGCACGCAAAATGATGCTTTTCACCGAATGCCTTATGCTCAATGATTGTATTAATTTCTCCATTATCACCATATATAACTCCGTCAGGAGAAAATCCAGCAGTATCATGCAATAATGAATCTACAAATCCAACTGATTCGACATTAAGATTTTTTTGTCTTGAAAACTTAGCGATACCGATAGGCTCTAAATTGCGACCTCGTTTCATATAATCATTGGTATAGTTTTTTTCTTCTTCCTCATTACCTTTTTTGATCGCATAGCCTACAGAGTGATTCTTTAAGTAATATGCCGTAGTACCAGTGACCTTACCTTCACGTAATTTATACCATTTTGATGAACGCTGACTAACATCAATAATTTTATAATCCGCTGTCTTTTTACTAGGTTCAACTATTCGTTCTTTCATATACTCGAGTACTTCTTGGCTAACCTTTATGTCTTGTTGAGTTAGTGCCTTAGTTAAATACAATGATTCCATACTACGGCATCTTGATAGGGCGACATAGGTCTGACCAGCAGCAAATGCTCCTTTTGACAGATCTATTTTTACTGCATCGTATGTTTGACCTTGGGATTTATGGATAGTGATTGCATATGCGAGCTTAATCGGATATTGAGTAAAGACTGCGACGGTATCTTTATCGAGTTTCTTTTCTTTGGCATTATATCGGTATTGATATTTTTCCCATTTTTCTTTATCAATCCAGTGACTAACGCCATTAATCTTTACTTTAATGCCGTCCTGCCTAAGCTCGGAAATTACGCCTAAAGTTCCATTAACCCAACGAGCTTTCTGGTGTTTATCATTGCTTGTATTGTCTGTACGGTCGTTTTTAATCATCATGACATGCGCGCCTACCTTGAGATGGAGGTTTAAATCTGTTGGCATGCTGGATTGTTTTATGTCGCCAGTAACGGTACCAGCATAAACATACCCTCTAGTATTCAGCGCTAAGAGCTTTTCCTTATTGATCGTGTTTGCCGTCGCGTTATCGCCGGTTAAAGTAATATATTGTTCGTCTTCTGGCGGAACTACACAACAACTATTGATATCGTCTAGCAAAGCTTTACTTGTTTGCCCCAAGCGGATCTTATTTAGAATATCGATAAAGGTTTGGTCTTTTTGTCGAAATACGTGTTGCAACTCGATAATTTTAAAAGGATTCTTCCTGATTTCATCGGCCCCAAAATAATATGTAGTGGTATATCTATCTTCCATGTATCTAGAAGCCTGTCCACTTGGTACGACTGGCGGTAACTGATACAAGTCTCCGAATACAATAATTTGACAACCACCAAATGGTTTATCGTTATCGCGGGCATATTTAAGCTTAGCATCAATCATATCCATTACGTCAGCACTAACCATAGATATTTCGTCTATAACAAGTGTTTGAATTCCATTGAGGATTTCTTTGCGCTTATACCCCATGTCGGCTACCTGAGAGTAATTATCAGGATCCTGAATATCTAACCCCATACTAAAAAATGAATGTATGGTTTGTCCGCCTACATTTAGAGCTGCAACTCCTGTTGGCGCTACGACCGCTACCTGTTTGGAAGTATGCCTTACGAAGTACTGGAGAAGAATAGACTTACCAGTACCGGCCTTACCAGTAATGAATAGGTTCTCATTCGAATTGTCCATCAGATTATAGACGCGTTTCTGTTCATCGCCAAGCTTAATGTTGTCTATCTCTCTGACTTCCGTTTTAAAACCTGTCGTCTTCTTGATCGGTGGATTATAGGACGACTTTGTGTATGAACTTGTAGTAGCTGTCGGTGACGTATATGATCTAATGTTCGTGGTGCCACTATATGGTCTCGATGATGAAGAATTATTGCTTGAATTTTGTGCAATTTTGTATACAACCCAAATAATTCCAACAACAATCACGATAAACCAAAATACTCCTGAACCGTCAGAACTAGAGGTTGAGGTTGTCGCCTTTTTTGTTGTTGCCGCAATTATTTGTAGGATTGTATCCACGTTTATATTATAACATTTTTAACCAAAAAATCAGCCCGATCGTTAAGGTCCAGGACCTTAACGTTTTAGACAATAGCCGTTTTTAAATAGCTGCTGTTTTTGCTTATGTTTGACATTAGGCATTTTATACAATATAATAAGCAGCGACTTGGCGGAAGAATCTTTTTCACCAGGTTGCAGGAAGCGTCTTGACGCATTCGTCTTTGCTAGAATTGCCGCTGAAAAGCGTAGTCCAGGAAGAGTATAAGTCACTTATGTTTTTACGTATGGGCTTGAAAGACTTAGCTTGGGCCGTGTGAATTCGGACGGCAAAACAGTTAGGCTAGTCAACCTCCCCCTCCAAGTTGGTTGCATCACTAGCTACGCTACGGAACCCCCAGTCCTAGAGCAAAACTGTCGAAAATCTCCAGAACACACTTGAGTATTACGTTGCGTCACCACCAACAATCTTCATCTCAAAGCACCTTCAAAGAGCAAAGACGAAATTCCTGCTGCCCCGACAACTGTCGGGGCTTTTTCATGCTTTTGTATTAATGATCTTTAAAGAATATATTGTTTGTGGATTCCGTTTGTGGACGTTGTTTGTGGTGTGGTCTAGTTTGAGTTTTTATTTCTTGGCGGTGACGCGGTAGTAGGCGTGAATATTTTTGCCATCAAAAGTCAGATCCATGAGGAAGCCCGCAATACTATTTATTGTAACATCTTCGTCAAGGATGGTTTTGAGAACTCTGAGAAGGAGTGGATGGGTGTAGTAGAGGCGGGAGATTTTGGCGAGGCGCTTTAAGTTTGGCATGATATTTTCTGTGAGGTCGGTGATCTCAATGTCTTTGGCGCCTGCTTCTTCGAGATATTTTTTAAAATCACCAATGCACTGATCGAGATCGGTGACGCGCATACCGGCCAGGGTAATGCTGGAAATTCTTTTTTCAAAATCGGACATCTTAGATCTTGGTTTTGGTTCAAAAACGTCAAATGAAATAAAAGTGCCGCCTGGTTTAAGCTTCTTCATAATTTCACTGACGACGAGCTGTTTGTTCTGACTATGGCAGATAGTTTCGACGCCAAAAATTACGTCAAAGGAATTATCTTCGAGATTCTTAAGGTCGTGATAGTCGCCTTCGATGAGGGTGACGTTTTCTGGAACTTTATTTTTGAGAAAGTTACGGTTTGGGAGATCGAGTGCAGTGAATGAGACATCTGGAAAAAGCTCGGCAATGTGTCGAGTATTGCTGAGCTGGCCGGCACCAACTTCGAGAACTTTGTTGCCGCTTTTGATGAATTTTGCGACATATTCAGCTTGTCTTACGAAATCGGCTCGATTGAAGGTTTTATTACTTGAAATTGCCATGTGGATATTGCCACCGCCGCCAGAGTGGACATGATTATAGAAAAAATCGGATTTTCTGTAGTATTTTGCGATATCTTGCTGTTTGGTACCGTGTGCAAGGAGGGTGTCGAGATCGTAATATTTTTTGATAACGGAGAGGCGCTGGTTGAGTTTGGTTTCCTGATCGAGTTCTGGTTTATCCATATGGTTATTATAATAGATAAGCGTGAGAATTTATAGCCAGTTTGTTGAGTCTAGATAGTTTAATGTGAAGGTTGACATCTTAATATAAACATGTTAAAATATATAAGTTAACTCAATAGCGGGTTAATATGGCAGGCCAAAATACGTATGTATTTGGCTAGATCTTTTGAAAGGAGTATTCGTATGAATACCAATAACAGCAACGAAACCACGAGTCGTCAGTACCAGATTTTCAGCGGTCCGAGCAGAGACACCTTGTTTGATGCGTGCAAATACGCATATGACAAGAATGCGGTAATCCCGATCTTCTTTGGGGTTGCCGAGGGTTATACGGCGCCGCTGAATGATCCCACTTGTGCTTACACTGCACTCGAAATGAGTGCAATTAAGATCTGCGGGATTTCGCATGAAGACGGTTCGGGCGTAAGTTTTAATATTCGTGGTTACTGCATGGTTAAATTTTCGAACGGCCGAAATGAGATGAAGACTTGCTCGTTTAAAGCGTATTATAACGCGAGGACGCGCGATGGCCATATTTCGTTTCAGCTGTAATACTCCTAAACCCAGACGAAAGTCTGGGTTTTTAGTTTTTTGCGGATTGATGAAGGTTTGGTTTTTTGTATCTAAAAATATGGGAGTGGATCTTACTCGCGATGGTTTTTGCGGTTTTGAAGAAGGAAAACACCCCTCCGGAGAGGGGTGTTGAGCGAATTTCGAGCTTATTAGATTCTTCGAATCATTAAGCTTTCCTGGTACTATATCTTTTTTGGATGCTCAGACTTTCTCTTTACCGTGATCAGGTTCACGGTACCAGATGATGTTTGAGGTGGTGGCAACTGGGAGCGTGAGATTCTGCTTCCTGAGATCCTGATAGGTCCAGACATACCACTCGGCCGGCGTATTGTTGTCGCCTTCAGAGGCGTCGACAAGCCAGACGAGCTGGCCAAATTCTCCTTCGCCCGGCATGATGCCGATGTAATGAGTGCCGTCACTGTCGTCTGCCATTTCCGGCCATTCATACTCAGATAATTCCTGCCAACCATTGAATTCAAGGACTTCGTTCCAGTGCTTGGCATCAAAGTTGTGTTCTCCAGGCTTGCGTTCGCCGGGAACAGGGAGTTTCGGCCAACCACCGCAATGCTTTTTCATCATCCAGGCGACATAGCTGGCGCTGTGGCGGATAACAAAGTTGCATGAATCGGTGACGAGCGTGTAGGAATCGCCATCAGATTCCGGCCAGTCTGCAAAATCAGAGTTCGCGTACGGATAGTTCGCGGCGCCGGTCTCCATGATGAGACGATAAGTGTCGCGGCAGAGTTTCCGGACGATTCGGTTTTTCTGCCAGGCAGAACAGGACTGTTTTGCGAAGAAATTCGCTAGGTTAATCTTTAAAGTGCTCATAAACCCCTCCTTATGTTGTGGGAAAATACCCAATGTCGATATTATATAATGAAATGTGGGAGTTGTCAAAGAACTAAAAAATATGCTTTTTATGATATGATTATGATAAGGATTTTATAGATTAATTGCGGAGAGAAATATCGTGGCACAAAAGGAAGCTAAAGCGCGTCTAAAGATAAATATGTTACTTTCTGATGCCGGTTGGCGATTACTTGATGATGAAAACGGCCCAGCAAATGTTGATGTAGAAAATAAAGTAGATATTGAAAACTCGGGCGATGATTTTGAAAATACGAGACGAGGGTTTGTCGATTATCTTCTTCTAGACTCTAATCAGAAGCCCATTGCTATCCTTGAAGCTAAGCGCGAAAGTATTCCTCCGCTTTCCGCTAAAGAGCAGGCTCGCGATTATGCCAATTCACTACATATAAGGTATGTAATTCTTAGCAACGGCAACACGCATTATCTGTGGGATATGCAATTTGGAAACCCTGAACCAATTAGTGGCTTTCCAACTCTGAGCTCGTTAGAAGATGAAAAGAAGTGGGTCCCCGATGTTGATGCGCTCGTGAACGAGAATATTTCTCGAACTTATATCGCTGAATCGCAAATGCCTGAAATAAAAACACATCCCGATTATGTAAATGAAGATACTCGCAGTGAATTTTTAGAGAAGAATAAACTGAAAATTCTTCGCAATTATCAGGTAAATGCGATTAAGGCTGTTCAAAAATCGGCGCAAAACGGTAATAAACGCTTTCTACTCGAGATGGCGACCGGCACCGGTAAAACTTTGACTTGTGCCGCCATTATCAAACTATTTCTAAAGACTGGAAACGCTCAGAGAATTCTCTTTTTAGTCGATCGCATTGAATTAGAAAATCAGGCTAAAAAGTCTTTTAATCAGTCCATCGGTAAAGATTACGTGGTTAAGGTATGGAAAGAAGATAGAGATAACTGGAAAACTGCCGATATTGTTATTAGTACAGTTCAATCGCTTTTGGCGAGTAGTCGTTATCGTGATTTTAGCCCGAATGACTTTGACTTGATTATCTCGGATGAGGCACATCGTTCTATTGGCGGTAACGCGAGAGCTGTTTTTGAGTATTTCACAGGGTATAAGATTGGGCTTACTGCCACACCGAAGGACTTTTTAAAGAATACCAAGCAAGATGAAAATTCAGAAAAAGAATTCGAGCGCAGAGATCTATTAGATACCTATAGGACTTTTGGATGTGAATCCGGTCAACCAACTTTTAGATACGACCTAAAAGATGGCGTAAACGATCCTGACGGTCCGTTTTTAGTGAATCCCGTCATTCTGGATGCTAGGACGAATATTACCTCACAGCTGCTCGCTGATGAGGGCTATGCGGTCCATAAAGTTATTGACGGCGAAGATGTTGACGAGAATTTTGGCATCAGGGATTTTGAGAAAACATTTTTCAACGAAGAGACCAATTATGTGTTTTGCGAAACTTTTATGAGATACGCGGCGGTCGATCCGTTATCTGGAGAAATTGGTAAAACTATCATTTTTACTATTAGCCAAAAACACGCAGAAAAAATAGTCCAGATGCTTAACCAAAATGCTATGGACAAGTTTCCAGGCAAGTATAATTCTGATTTTGCTATTCAGATTACGAGTAACGTTCGTGACGCCCAGCAGTTCTCGATTAGTTTTTCTGAAAATAATCTGCGCGGGCATACAAGATGGTTATCAGATTACGAAAGTAGCCGCGCTAGAGTCGCCGTTACGGTTGGCATGATGACGACCGGTTACGATTGCTCCGATTTATTGAATCTCGTATTTATGCGTCCAGTGTTTAGTCCTTCTGATTTTATTCAGATGAAAGGCCGAGGTACACGACTCCATACATTCAAATATGTAGATTATTTGAACGGCGAGAAAGTTAAATCTATCAAGAAAGAAAATTTCCGTATTATAGATTTTTTTGCAGTTTGTGAATACTTCGAAGAAAAATATGATTATGATGCGCCGTTGGTAGTACCAATAAATAGGCAGACGCAAAATGCCTTAGTAGTGTCGCCGCTTATCGGTGTAGATTCTATCGTGATCGTGGCAAACCGTACGGTAGATCTAAATGAGGATGATTCCCTGAATGTAATAGATGAGACGGTTGTCGGTAAAGATGGTATGCGTGTTGATCGCGAAATGTTTCGTAGCTTCCAAGATGAGGTGAAGTCTAATGAAGAATTTGTCAAAATGTATAATGATGGCAATATCGATGAGGCGCTAAGCTATCTTAAATCAGAAATTCTCGGCGAAGACAGGCCTAAGTTCTATATGACTCCTGAGAAAATTCGCAAAATCTTCAATCTAGATCGCAGACTGGATCTTCGTGAGATTCTGGACCTAATCATGAATAATAGAGAGCCATTGACTAAAGCCCAGTATATACGACAAAAGTTCAATGAATTTATTTCGGATAAAGGGTTGAGCGAAACGCTGGTTGGAGAGTCGTATAACGATGCATTTGAACTATTTGATGCGTATATCACTGATCGGCGCGTGTCTGAGGCTATAGATAATAAAGATTATAGCTTACTCGCAGGATTTGGTTCTATTGCGATTGAACAGCTTAAGCGTCTAGGTGTAGAAAGAATGAATCAGATTATCAATTATATTAGAGATTATATTAACGTCGAAAAACTAAGAGTAAAGGATTAATAAATGGACTATACCCACTTTAAACAAATCATTGATAATTCCCGCGACATTCTCATGGGTAAATTACCAAGTCCAATCGTTCAGGTGGATGCAATTTCGTATGCACTTATTTATAAGTTTATGTCGGATATAGATGACGATTCTGCTGCGCTTGGCGGTAAGCGCACTTACTTTTCTGGCGAATATGAGAAATACAGTTGGCATAATTTGATGAGTCCGACTATTACTGGTGCTGATCGCGTAATTCTTTATCGCAATGCCCTCGAGAATATGAGCCGAAATCCAAACATCCCGCCACTTTTTCGTGAGATCTTTAATGGTGCAACGCTCGGTTTTACAGATTCTAATACTCTCAATCTATTCTTGCGTGAGATAGACAAGATTAAACAAAGTTCTGGCGACTCTATTGGTGACGCTTATGAGTATCTTCTTTCAACTATGGGTTCGCAGGGTAAGCTTGGTCAGTTTCGAACACCTCGCCATATCATTGATATGATGGTTGAGCTTATTGATCCAGATAAATCTGATAAAATTCTAGACCCTGCTTGTGGCACCGCAGGCTTCCTTATCTCTGCATACAGCTGGATTAAGAAGAAACACATTGAAAAAGAACGTTTGGATAGTGAGGATATCGAGAAAATTCATCGTAACTTCTATGGTTTTGATATCGAGCCAAACATGACACGTATCGCTCGTGTAAACTTGTTCCTACATGGATTTAAATCCCCTCATATTATTGAGCATGATACTCTCAGCTCAGAAGATCACTGGGATGACCGTTATGATGTGATTATTGCGAATCCGCCATTCACGACCCCGAAAGGTGGTGTCACCCCACACAAGAAGTTCGGCATCACTTCTAACCGCACTGAGCTTCTGTTTGTTGATTATATCGCTTCCCACCTAAAGCCGAATGGTCGCGCAGCTGTAATTGTGCCTGATGGTGTTCTCTTCGGTAGTAGCTCCGCTCATAAATCACTCAGGAAAGAAATTGTCGAAAATAAGAAGCTTCAAGCTGTTATTTCTATGCCTTCTGGTGTGTTTAAGCCATATGCTGGTGTTTCTACAGCGATTTTAGTATTTACTAACTCAAGTAATGAAAGAACTGACAAAGTTTGGTTTTATGACATGAAAATAGACGGATATAGTCTTGATGACAAACGCTCAAAGCTCAAGACCAGTGATATTCCAGATATTTTAGCAAGGTTTAAAAACCTTGATGGTGAGAAAGATCGTAAACGCAACGAGCAATCTTTCTTCGTAGATAAAGAAGAGATAATTAAAAAAGGCTATGACCTAACTATTAATAAATACAAGGAAGTGGAATATCCAATAGTTAAATATCCACCAACTTCTGAAATTATTGCAGAGATTAAAAAATTAGATCGTGAAGCTTCCGAAAGTCTGGCCGAACTTGAAAAATTATTAAACGAAACAAATCCGGATTTGTAGATATGAAAGTTAAGCTAGAAGAATTAGTTGAAGAAGTTTCGGAACGTACTACCGTAAACAATCAACACCCCGTCCTTACATCCTCAAGAAGTGGAATATATCTACAAGAAGAATACTTCAAAAAACAAGTTGCAAGTAAAGACAATACGGGATATAGGGTTATTCGAAAAGGTGAGTTTACCTATCGTGCAATGAGCGATACTGGTGAATTTTATCCCAATAAACTCGAATGTATCGATATAGGAATAGTAAGCCCAGCATACCCAGTTTTTAAGATAAGAGACAATCGTATTCTTCCGGACTATTTAAAATATTACTTTAAATCTAGATCATTCCAAAAATCAATAACGGCCTTTGTTCAAGGTAGTACGAGGGCTAGTATGAAATTCGGGAAAATGAAATTAATATCGATAGATCTTCCGGATAAAGATAAACAGAACCAAATCCTTAATATCATAAGAATCCTAGAAGGCATCATTGATAAGTATAAGCTAGAAATAGATTGCTTAAATAATCTCATCAAAGCCCGATTTGTCGAGATGTTTG
>CAJZIB010000022.1 GCA_916049555.1 uncultured Candidatus Saccharibacteria bacterium
GATATTGTTGAGAGATTTTTCTTTCTTGAGAGAGCTACCGCCGATGTTCTATCTAATCTGAAATAGTTTCATGTTTTTTAGAACGTATTGAGAGAAAGATCTTGTGTAATATAGCACCGACAATCGTGCCTGCGATAAGCCATGTCCACCATTGGCTAAGAATATTAAATTCCTTTTTGACTTCACCGAGCTTAGGAACTTCAGTTGCTTCCTGATCAGTCTTTTCTTTATCCTCAGACTGTTCATCTTTTTCAACCTTCTCCTCCGCACTATCAGAAGATTCAATTTCCGTTGAATCAACACTGTCAGCTCCCGTGTTTTCTGTATTATCTTTTGGGTTCTCAGTAATATTTTGAGCTGTCACCACGCCTAGTGATTTTCTTGGGAGATTATTATATATACTAGATTTTTCAACATCCTGAGTCTTTGGTTCAATCCCGGTCTTCTCTTTATTTTTCTCATCAGATTTATTCTCTGACTCATTCTCTGATCCTACAGTCTTTTTAGTTTCCTCTGACTTACCTACTTCAATAGAGGTTTCATCCTCAGTTTTATTCTTCTCCTCTGGTTTTTCTGGCGTAACCGGCTTCTCTGGAGTCACTGGCTTTTCAGGCGTAACTGGCTTCTCTGGGACTACTGGTTTTTCTGGCGTAATCGGCTTTTCAGGAGTCACTGGTTTTTCTGGCGTAACCGGCTTCTCTGGAATTACCGGCTTCTCTGGTGTAACTGGTTTTTCTGGAGTTACCGGTTTTTCTGGCTCTACTGCATTTATGTCAGTATTTGCATACCCATCAACTTCCCTAGGTATCATACCAATGGTGTATTTTTTCTTTGGCGCCGCCACTGCCTTATAGGATACATTACGCATCGTTTTTGACTGATCATATTTATCCACTACGCAGTTTCTCCCCTCAATCCAATGCAACAAACAGTCTTCTTTGAAATAAACACGCCCATTATAATAAGTGTTATCATCAAGCTGTAATACAAATACGACATCGTTTGACCATTCATAGAATAAATCAAAAGTTGGTCTAACCCAGAAATATCTATCCTTCGATTCGTGGCGGTCTGATAACCCCTCGTAGTCCGCCTTGCTTGCAAACATCTTTATGGTCCATTCATTGTCAAAAGTATTAGCTTCATATAAGCCCGAATTATCAATCGCAAATCCATACCACCTAATAGAAGCTACGCCGAGACGTTTTATTTTTCTATTCCCCAGCCAGTTTTTATCTACTGAAAACTCAATCTCACTGTTTGTACGGTCAATCCTATCAAGACTCATTGCTAACTTACCATTCACAAATGGCATTGGCATATGTACATGACCCTCATAGCTAGGTGGCGCAATCTTCATTGGTGCTATTTCATAATCACCTTCCGGTGCATTTGGGTGTTCTGGATAAACTACCTTTTTACTGCCTTTATTTTCAGTGCTCGTTGTTGTGGCCTTACCAAGTGCAGATATTGGAGATGCGAAGCTCAATGCCATCACGGCGCTTGTAGCCATTGTAATTGCACCAATCCTCATTCTTGCACTAACCCGTTCTGTGGCAACTGTCGTGGCTTCTAATTGAACTTTTCTATTATGTTTACTCATTTGTTTTCCTCATTTAATTTTTCATTTGCCTGCACCATACCACCAAGTCCCAAAAATACGCAACCATAACAATTTTACTTTTTTAATTAACAGAGATAAAAATCTCATTTTTCCCTGCTAGCATAAGCAGGATATTCTGGAGCATAAGCTAGATATCAGCTAAAAAATCTATAAAAATTTACACCCAAAAAACACAAAAAACAGCCACAAAAAATACTCCGTTTCCGGAGTATTTTTCTTAAGCTTTTATTCTTCCGATTCTTCAATATCGTCTTTTTCTTCAGGAAGCACAATTCCTAAAGAAGCTACCGTATCATCATCAGCAAGACGCATAATCCTCACCCCCTGAGTTGCGCGTCCGAGTACTGGAATATCCTTCACAGCCACACGGATTGCTTGACCAAGACTAGACATCATGATCACCTCTGATGCTTCTGGATCCAATGTATGTACTGCCACAATTGGACCAGTCTTTTCCGTCACAGAAGCCACCTTAATTCCTACGCCACCACGCTTATGGGTTGGGAAGTTCGACACCAGAGTTGCCTTTCCATATCCATTAGCAGAGACCGCAATCAAAGTCTGATTTGGATCAGTCACAACGTCCATACCCACAACTTCATCCTTTGGTCTCAATCTAATACCACGGACGCCCATCGCTGAACGACCCATAGCCCTGACGTCTTCCTCATTAAAGCGAATTGCCTGACCAGCCGAAGTTGAGATAATAATATCGTCTTTACCAGTCGTTGCCTTCACCCACTTCAACTCGTCTCCTGGATCCAATTTAATCGTTATCAAACCGTTTGAACGCACGTTCATGTAGTTCTTTGCGGCCGTCTTCTTAATCGTGCCCTTCTTGGTTGCCATAAAGAGATAACCAGTCTCTGGGTCAATTTCGTCATTATGCTTAATGATCTCAGTAATCTTCTCATCTGGATGCATGTTTAATAGATTTACTGCAGCAGTGCCCTTTGCAGTTAGTGAAGCCTGTGGCACCTCATATGCCTTCATCCTAAAGATACGACCTTGTGAAGTAAAGAAGTATAGAAAATCATGTGAATTTGCAGTAATAATCTGAGAAATCACGTCCTCTTCCTTAGTCGTCATTCCACGTTTTCCTTTTCCACCCCTGTTTTGACGACGAAAATCAGTCTGAGAAACTCGCTTAATATAATTCTCAACAGTCAAAAGCACTACACTTTCCTCTTCTGGAATCAATTCTTCCTCTGAGAACTTACCGAGTTCATGGTTAAAGATCTTACTACGACGCTTGTCGCCATATTTCTCCTTCATCGCAAGAAGTTCATCTTTTACAACCGCAAGTACCTTTGCTTCATCCGCCAAGATTTCCTCATATTTCGCAATCATCGCCATTAATTCTTGCAATTCGGCTTCAATCTTGTCACGCTCAAGTCCTTGTAGACGACGAAGTTGCATCGCCAAAATTGCTGCAGCCTGAATCTCTGATAGGCCAAACCTTTCCATCAAGCGTTTATCCGCATCATCATACGACTCGCGAATCGTCTTAATCACTTCGTCAATATTATCTAAAGCAATTTTCAAGCCTTCAAGAATGTGAGCACGCTCTTTTGCTTTTCTGAGGTCATATTCAGTACGTCGGCGAATTACTTTTTGGCGATGCTTAATAAACTCTGCCAAAATTTCTTTCAGCCCCATAATCCTTGGTTGAATTCCGTTCACAAGCGCCAGCACATTATAATGGAAGGTCGTCTGCAAATCAGTCATCTTATACAGTTGATTTAAGATCTTCTTTGGATAAGCATCCTTTTTAAGTTCCACCACCACTCGAATCTTACCACGAGCAGATTCATCCCTGGCATCCGCAATATGAGTCAATTTTTTATCCAATACAAGTTGTCGAACTTTTTCGATAAAAGATTCTTTACTCATTCCATAAGGTACCTCTGTCACCACGATATTGAAGCGTCCATTTTTACGCTCTTCAATATTTGCTACAGCACGAATTGTCACCGAACCTTTACCTGTTGCATAGGCCTGCTTCATTGGCGCACCGCCATAAACCTCCGCTCCAGTAGGAAAATCTGGACCCTTCACATGCTTCATCAAATCTTCTAGTGTCGCCTCAGGATTATCAATCAAAGCCACAGTTGCATCAACTACCTCCCCCAGGTTGTGTGGTGGAATATTTGTTGCCATACCAACTGCAATACCCATCTGTCCATTCAGAAGAATATTTGGCACCGCTGCAGGAAGGACTACAGGCTCCTTCTCTGTTCCATCGAAGTTGTCACGAAAGTCAACTGTCTCCTTCTCAATATCGGAGAGAAGCTCGGCTCCCACCTTGTCCATACGAGCCTCGGTGTAACGAGAGGCCGCTGGATCATCCCCATCCATTGAACCAAAGTTACCCTGACCTTCCACCAGCGTATAACGCATCTTCCAAGGTTGTGCCAAGTTTACCATTGCATCATAAATCGATGAGTCACCATGTGGGTGATATTTACCCATTACTTCACCAACGATACGCGCTGACTTTACTGTTGCATGTGGTGCCTTCCAGCCATTTTTATACATCGCATAAAGAATTCGACGATGCACTGGCTTCAAACCATCTCTCACATCTGGAAGAGCACGGTCAATAATCACTGACATTGAATAACGTAAGAAGGAATCCTCCATTACATTCTCGACCGTCAATTCCTCAATCCCGTCTTCAGCACGTCTGGCAGTTAGTCCACCAATATGCACATCTTCGTCATCCACATCAGCTTCTACTTCACTAGCTTCATCTTCGTCAGCTTCCAGTCTTTTTTCCTTCAAATCTGGAATTTTTCCCATCGTCTCGTCTACACCTTTGTCGTCCGCCGCATCTGGTACGCCACCATTCTTGCTGACTCTCTCATTGTCTAGATTCTCTGGATTATTTATATTATCTTTCATCATCGTTCCTTTCTAGACTAGAAGTCCAAATCATCAATTTTAACGGTTGAAGCTCTCGACTGAATAAAGTTTTTACGCAATTCCACTTCCTGACCCATCAGCTTTGTAAAGATTGCATCTGCCTTTTCTGCATCTTCAATATTTACTCTTACCAAGACACGATTATCTGGATTCATTGTTGTATCCCAAAGCTGTTGAGCGTTCATCTCGCCAAGACCCTTAAAGCGCTGCTGTGCGGTATATCCAGCCTGTTTGAATCTCTCATCTTCAGGATTAATCTTGAGTCCTTCTTTTTTACGCTCCTCAATCTTCGAAGCAATCTTTGCCTCCAGTGCCTCTTCATCATAGATATAATCAATCTTCCTATTCGATCCAGTACCCTTAATCAGACCAAATAGCGGTGGCTTTGCAAGATAAACATGTCCACCCTTTACCACCTCTGGCATATAGCGGAAGAAGAAAGTAAGCAGCAATGTCGAAATGTGCGCACCATCAACATCAGCATCGGTCATAAATACGATCTTATAATAGCGTAGACCAGATAGATCAAATTGATCGCCGATTCCTACACCTAAAGCCTTAATCAGGGAGACTAACTCCGCATTAGCATACATCTTGTCCAATCTGGCACGTTCAGTATTCAAAACTTTACCACGTAGTGGCAAGATTGCCTGAATCTTCGAATTACGGCCTTCCTTTGCGGAGCCTGCAGCTGAGTTACCCTCGACGATAAATAATTCACATTCTGTACGGTCTCTTGATGAACAGTCCGCCAATTTTGAAGGTAAGTTCAACCCCTCAAATGCACCTTTACGAATAACATTATCACGTGCCGCCCTTGCTGCCTTTCGCGCACGTGCTGCCAAAGTAGCTTTTCCAACAATCTTCTTGGCAATTGCTGGATTTTCCTCAAGATAATAGCCAAAATATTCAGACATTACCTTATCGACATAGCCGCGCACCTCAGGGTTACCAAGCTTATTCTTTGTCTGTCCTTCAAATTCCGGATTCGGAATCTTTACTGAAATTACAGCGGTCAAACCTTCCTTAATGTCATCACCAGTCAGGTTATCTTCCTTCTCTTTCAATAGGTTATTTCGCCTTGCATAGTCATTAATCGTACGATTTAATGCCGTCCTAAATCCAACCACGTGCGTACCACCTTCAGGTGTTAACACGTTATTTGCAAATGGCTTCATCGTCTCCGCATAAGTATCGTTGTACTGTGCTGCAATTTCGACCTCTGCCTCTTCAATCTGCTTATCAACATAGAAAATATCATCAGAAAGTACTTCCTTGCTTTCATTCAAGCGCTTCACATAACTCTTGATTCCACCCTCAAAATAGAATGACTCCTTTTCACCAGTCCTCTCATCAAAAACTGAAATCAAAATACCTTTCGTAAGATAAGCTTGATGTCTCGCATAGTGTGAAACCCAATCATAGTCAAAGGTCGTTGTTTCTTTAAAAATTGTTGGATCAGGATAAAAAGTAATACAAGTACCCTGTTTATCAGTCTTCTTTGAAGCGTCGAGCGCCATAGTTGGCTTACCAGTCTCAAACTCAATGTGATGAACCTTCTTGTCACGATAAACTTCAGCAATCATTTTTGTCGAAAGCGCGTTCACTACGGAAGAACCCACACCGTGAAGACCTGAAGAAACCTTATATCCACCACCACCGAATTTACCACCGGCATGTAGCACAGTTAGAACGGTTTCAAGTGTAGACTTATGAGTTTTTGGATGAATATCCACAGGGATACCACGACCATTATCCTCGACTTTCACACCACCATCTTGCTGCAAAGTAATCATTACCTTTGTCGCATATCCCGCGATTGCCTCATCAATAGAGTTATCGGCAATCTCTTTTACCAGATGATGAAGTCCATCATACCCAGTTGAACCAATATACATACCAGGACGCACACGAACTGGCTCTAACCCCTCTAGAACTTGAATTTCAGAACTGTCGTACTCTTCAACTTTTTGTTTTTCAGCCATCAAACAAATACCTCATTAAGTTTTTATCGCTGATACCTAAGACTCACTTACTAAACCGTTCACCTCACTCGATATCTGTTTCTAGTTTACTCCGAGCGCTTATGGCTGTCAAGATAAACCGCCCTTTAGACGCATTCTCAGCCGTTTTAAGCCCACTTATTACGTTTATGGCTATATTTATATATTCAGAACAAATTTAAGCCATTTTTAAGCACTAGCGTAGACTAATCATATTACCGGACTGAGTATTGCCGCTGCTCCCATGACGAAGGTTTAATCCCTGATTTAAGCTATTCTGGCCCGCATTTTGGTTAGTATTATCCTGAGATACGCCAGAATCCTCATTAGCTTCATTTGACATCCTTGCAGGATCTTCATTAGCCTCATTCGACATCCTTGCAGGATCTTCATTAGCCTCATTTGACATCCTTGCAAGCTCCGCATCGATCTCCTCAAGGGTTAATTCTCGCTCAGGTGTATTAGCACTCCCAGCTCGCTGCTGCTGGATTAAGCGCTCGGCCTCCCTTGAACCTGGAATCGCCTGATCTGCAGGAACTCTAGCCACCCCAAGATCAATCCCTATCCCATTCCCATTCTCAACAAAATCACCGCCAGCTAAATCTTGGCTATCGTCTTCCCCCTCATTAACACTTAATCTCTGATCGATCTCTTTATCCACTTCCGCCCCCGGACGACCATATTTCTTTGCAGAGTATTCCCTAAGCGATTCAAACACATTACGATCTTCTTTTCCAATCGGCGCCAAAAGCTCCATCGTAAATGGCGAAGACGGCATACCGTTCATCAAAACTGTTGTAATTGCATGATGATTTGGCTGTTTATGTAAATCTTCAGCCTTAAAAACTGGCGTAAATACCTTTTCAAGCATTTCTGCATCCGTTACACCAACACGGCCAGCCACAATCGTACCTACGTTACCTAATACACCTTCTCGAATCTTATCAGTCAACTGCGTCATAAACTGGTTTGCCACAATCAGATTTAGGCGGAATTTCCTAGCCTCAGAGAGAATTGATTCAAATGATTCTGTTGAAAAGTTCTGGAACTCATCCACAAATAGACAAAAATCTTTACGGTCCTTCTCTGGTGTATCCACACGCGACATGGCGGCAGTCTGGAATTTCATTACAAAAATCATACCGAGAAGTTTTGAGTTAAGCTCACCAAGTTTACCCTTCGAAAGGTTAACTAATAAAATCTTCTGCTGATCCATGATTTCGCGAATATTAAAGCCCGATTTTACCTGACCAAGTACCCGCTTCATCATCGTATTCTGCTTAAACGGACTCCATTTTGAAGCAAACCACGTGATCACTTCGCCTGCATCATTTGACTTCTGTGAAGCTGGGAACTCCTTAGTCCAGTAATCGTACAGATCTCTATCTGTTACATACTTCAATTTATCCATCACCAAATCCGCGTTAATAAAAGGGCTTGGAATATCCAAGAAGGTCGCTCCCTTCGGATCGCTCATCAGAAGTAGCGCCGCATTCCTAAACATCTGCTCACCGCGCGGACCAAAAATACCAGTATGTCCAGGGTCATAAAGTGAGTAAAGCATATTAATCCCCTCTTGTACGATAAAATCTTTCTCTTCAGGCGTCTTTGCCTCCAACATGTTCATTCCGATTGGGAATTCCATATCTGAAGGATCAAAATAAATCACATCATCAATTCGATCCTCTGGTACCATCGAAAGTAGCTCCTCCGTGACGTCTCCATGTGGATCAATAAAACAAAAACCCTTCCCGGCTAGCATATCCTGGTATGCAATATTCTTCAAAAATACAGATTTACCCATACCAGAAGCACCAATTACGTACATGTGACGCCTGCGGTCATTAACACTTAGTCTAATCTCTTTTGTTGCGCCACGATAAACGTTATTCCCGATCAAAACACCATCAGTAATTAACGCAGTTGGGCCATCAACTTGTTTTGTCATCTGTCTCTCAACACCACTTGATGGGATCGAGGCTTGTGATGGCAGATGAAAAATCGATGCAAGTTCCAGAGTATTTAGAACAATTTTTTTATTCGAGACTGGGAAAAACCTAAAAATGTAGTCTGTTACCAGCTGATCAACTTTTTTGTTCAAATCATACTTAAAACCATTCGAATTTGGCGAATCAAACTGAGAAAAAGCCGCAACCACACCGCCAACCAAACCCTCGCTGCGTGCTTTTGAATTCGAATGCGCAACAATTCGAATTAAACACTCAAAAGCTGGGTATTTCGACTTATTATCAATTGCTTGAATTTCTTCTTGTTTCTTCTGGGTTAATTCTTCTTTTTCTTGTTCATTCTTATCATATTTGTGTTCATCTGGAACTTCAAATGGAGCTTTGAGTATATCTAAAAATAAATTTAGTACTCGGAGCGGTAAATAAGTGCCACCACTTCCCCAACTTTTCTTACCAGATTTAATATTTTTTATTTTTTGTTCTGCATTTTTTGTCCAACTAGAAGGTAGTGGTCTAAACATGACCTGAAGCCCCATCCCCTCGCCCTTTTTTACCTTTGAAAACGCATTAAGTAGAGCAAGTTGTGCATCCCACTTCATATCCTGGAAGGTCATAATTGGATATTCGACTTCTTTCTTCATCACCAGTTCGCCACCAGAAACCGTATTTTCAACACCCAAACCAGCTATCTGCGCACTAGTTGTTTCATCCATCCCATCACTACTAAAAATATCTTCTACATCAGTCTCTTCCAACCTAGCCGTAGGATAGGATGTCAGGACTGCCTGTTTGACGGTCTCGGTTAGGACTGCTGGTACCACTGCATAATATTTAACGAATCCATCAACCGCCACAATCTCAAATGAGAAATATTTCTGTCCATACACATGCGTCTTAATTCCCTCCTTCTTCAAAGTTGAGGAAATAATCGTATACATAATTGTCGCTTGTGAAATCGCTTCATCATTAACGTCACGCTCGTCACGACCACCACCTTGAATATCATCTGTTGATGGTGGCAAATGGATTAACATTGGAATTAATTTTAGTGAACGCTCATATTCCTTTGCTTTACGTTTTTTTCTTAAAAATCTCACCGTCACAACGGTTATTACCAAAAGAATTACAAAAAAAACTAATATCCCCACACCCATACCTGGGCTCATTTTTTTCTGGACCATCCTATTTATTCCGGGTTGCGCTATTTCTGTAGTCTTATTATCCACTTTATTCTCGGATGTAGAATTATTTTGTTCAACTTCATCATTAGTTCGATGGTCTCCACCCTGAATCAATTCCTCTATTCGATTTCCATTCATTTTTCTTCCCTACCCATTTCCTTGCCCCAATATTCGACCATACCTATCTTTCAAAAATTTAGCTTTGAGATCACGCATCTTTTTATATTTATTCACGGGATCTTTTATATCAATCACTGAGTCCACTGCCTTCACGAATTCCGGCTCCAAGCCATCGATATCCTTCGCCTTTGGCAAATCAGTTCCCAAAACGTCTTCTTTTTTATCTGTACGTAAAGTTTCTGATGTAACCACCTCGCCTAATGGTACTGTCCCCACACTCGGCTGCTGCTGAAAGCCCATTGCATTAATACTGGCATTTCCCAAAATTGCAGTATTTCCATAAGCATCTCTTGTCGATTCATTTACACGATCCACATTTTTAGAAAATTGTTCAACTTTTTGTTCAATATTTTGCTCAAAAGAATTCTCGGTCTTAGTTAATGCTGGATCTAAATTTTTGTACTCAGGGTTATAATTTGGCGCCTCAAAATTATTCCATTGCCCCATCATT
>CAJZIB010000023.1 GCA_916049555.1 uncultured Candidatus Saccharibacteria bacterium
TCAATCTCTTCTATTTCAACAAAAGCAGCTAAAATATACCCAGTAAGATTAATGTCAGCGTCTCGCCAAAATACCTTCTGGGTCAATTTTCTCCAAAATTGACATTTCAAGCACTTCCGACACAAAACGATCTTTCACGTTTAGGCGATACTGGAAGTCATCTCGTGACATAATCACATAATTCAGAGGCTTCCCTTCTTTCTTTTCTACTACCTCTGCCCAATGAGTTAGCTTCTTCGTCCTATCGTCTCCCACGATCAACAAGTCAACCCCCTCTTGTCCAGGTAAACGATTCGTTACGATAAGGCATGTCAAGTAGTTTTTTACTGGACGCACATATTCTTCCCAAGCATTAGGTTTCACTACAGCAGTTTCTACCGCCACGTCAGTGCGACTCGAGAAAAGCATTACAAGTGCTCTAGCATAAGGATGTTTGTTATTTGCTGAATAATAAATTTTATTATCATAAGTCTCATTTTTGATAATTCCGATGCTTTCCAAGTTCAATAATTCACGTCTCACAGAATTAATCTGCTCGTCGATTACTCTCGTCATTTCGCGCACGTAATAAGAACGCTCAGGATTACCAAAAAACAGGCTTAATAATTTTGTTCTTGTTTTTGATCCAAATAGTTTTTCTAGTGGAGTATTATTTTCTTTACTCATCTTACCTCTATTCTATCACAACATAATATTTTTGCACAAAAACCTTTCGAATTGAACAAATTAATTTAAAAAGTACTATTTAATTATTTTAAGCCCCAAGTCCTCAATAATCTTATCAACCACTGACTCTAAATTACACCATTTAATCTCAGGATTTCGTTTAAACCAAGTCATTTGTCTCTTAGCTAAATGATAGTCGTCTAATGCGCCCAGAGTTATTGCCTCCCCCTGACTAATCTCTCCATTAATCATCTTCCATACAAACTGATAGACATTACTTCGCATCGATTGCAAACTCCAGTCATACCTATGAGCCAACCGTTTCGTCTCCTGCACTAATTCTGGATTCTCAAACATTTTCTGTTCACGCTGAATAATTCTTGTTCGCAACTCTTCACTCCCCCATTTAATTCCGTAAACTAAGTATCCATCCCTCATCTTTTTTCTGTCTTTGCAGTCTTTTTTATTCTCACCAAATTGATAATCAAAAATCAACGCATCCACATATAAACCAGTCCCTCCCACCACGATCGGATAATTCCCGCGAGAGCGAATCTCGTCAATCTTCCCTTCTGCATACTTTTTCCAATCGTAGACCGTAAATCGTTCATCAGGTTCTACTAGATCAAATCCGTAATGAACAATTTTTTTACACTCATCCTTAGTTGGCTTTGCTGTTCCAATATCCATCTCCTTATAAATTGTTCTTGAATCTGCCGAAATAATCTCACCACTAATTCTCTTCGCCAAATCAATCGCCGCACCTGTTTTTCCAGATGCGGTCGGCCCCACAATTACAATCACCGGTTTCTCTAGCATACCTATTTAATAGGCCCAACTTTCGCTGAGCCTATATCCATTCTTAATCTAGATTCTTCAAGAAATCAACGATATCTCTTAGTTCAATTGTTTTTTCCACGTCTTTCATGCGTAAGCTCACTGTTCTTGCTTCTTTATCTTTCGGACCCACAATCAAAACCACTGGTATTTTCATACTAGTTGCACGGCGAATCTTCTTACCAAGCGATTCATCTGATTTGTCAACTGTAAATCTTAGATCATTATGCTTCAATGGCTTCTCAAGCACTACTTCACTTAAAATCTTTTCAATCTCAGAAACGTAGTCCAATACCTCATCATTTACCGTCACAATCCTTAGTTGTTCAGGTGCGCACCAGAATGGGAACCAGCCACCAGTATGCTCAATAAATACCGATAAGAAGCGTTCAATAGAACCCAAAGTTGCGTGATGTACCATCACTGGGCGCTCTTTTTCGCCTTTCTCGTTCACAAAAGTCAAATCAAACCGCTCCGGCTGCACAAAGTCAAGCTGAATCGTCGCCACCTGATGTTCACGACCAATCGCATCCTCAGCCATAAAGTCGATTTTTGGACCATAAAATGCTGCCTCACCCTCAGCCTCAAAGAAATCAAGATTATTATCAATTGCTGCATTCTTAATCTGTCTCTGAGCCATCTCCCAAAGTTCAGTATCGCCAAGATATTTATCTTCATCTGAGCGGTAAGACAATCTAGCGCGGAGTTTACTCATTCCGACAGTTGTATATAGTTCGCGTACGATACCTACCAAATTCTTAATCTCAGCCTCGATCTGATTCTTACGACAAAATACGTGAGTATCATCTTGAGTTAAAGATCTCACACGAGACAAACCGCCAAGCTCACCAGACTTCTCATCACGATAATCTGTTGTCGCCTCCATATAGCGTACTGGCATTTCCTTATAGGTCCTTGGCCTTGAAGCAAAAATCTGTGCATGATGTGGGCAATTCATTGGTTTTAAGGCAAATTCCTCGCCATTAACCTGCGAGTGAACCATAAATAATTCAGCCCCAAATTTTGCATAATGTCCAGAAGCCTTGTAAAGGTCAACTTTTGTAATATGTGGCGTCCACACCTTTTCAAATCCTGAACGTCCACGTAAGGATAATGAATAATTAGACATCATTTCCCGGAGCATCGTACCTCTAGGTGAAAACAATGGCAATCCAGCCCCCACTAAATTTGAAAAACAGAATAAGTCTAGCTCCTTACCAAGCTTTCTGTGGTCACGCGCACGAGCTTCCTCAAGTCTATTGAGATAAGTTTTCAATTCTTCTTCAGTCTCAAATGCCACACCATAAATACGAGTTAGCATCGCTTTCTTCTCGTCACCACGCCAGTAAGCTCCTGCTACTCGCATCAACTTAAAAGCACCAATCTCTTTTGCACTCCCAACGTGTGGCCCCTTGCATAAATCCGTAAAATCGCCTAGTTGATAGAAAGATATCACTTCACCTTCCGGTAGTTCTTCAATCAATTCAACCTTATACTCTTGTCCGTTCTCTTTTGCCCAGGCAAGCGCAGTATCACGATCCTTCTCAGAATATTGCATCTCAAATCCTCTTGCAATAATTCCTCGCATCTTCTTCTCAATTTTTGGCAGATCTGCATCAGAAATTTTGACCGCCTCGCCGTCGCTGCCTTTTACCTTAGACAGATCAACATCATAATAAAAACCATCTTTAATTGCAGGTCCAACACCAAATTCAATACCAGGATACATTTCTGTCAGAGCAGCCGCCATCACATGACTCAATGTATGTCGCATGCGTTCCACGTGTTGCGTCTCTAAATTCTCTGTACTACTCATGACATTTCCTTTTCTTATTTAACTCTTTTATTCTACCACATTTTATGGTAAACTTATCAAAACTAGGGTCGCTAACTCAGCTGGCTAGAGTGTCTCCTTTACACGGAGGAAGTCGGGGGTTCGAATCCCTCGCGACCCACCATTAGTAAATAAAAACACCGTCAGGTGCTTTTTTAATGTAAAAGACTATTTTATTTATTCTTGACAACCTTTTTTGTCACATCAAATTTTTCCATATAGTTTCCCGTCATTAGGCGAGTTTGTGAATAGAATGCCGTAAAAGATTGATAAACAATTGCAACTACTGGCATTAAAATCCACTGCAAAATCATCACAATCTTTGGTTTCCTTATATTCTTCGGCCTTGGCGGCAACATCTTTAAAGAAAACAGAATAGTTGTCATTAAGCCGATAGATGCAAAAATCTGGATTAAGCTAATCGTATTCGGTAAATTAAATGCTAATAAATCTTTTGATCTGGCATTGAGTAATTTTGGTACCCAGCCACCAAATGCCACCATTGGTGAAATTGCAGCCAACGTCACATGCCCCTCAAGTAATCTCATAAATTTTGCAAACAAAGGCATAAATGACATCTTCCCGATACTCTTGCGATCCTTCGAAAACAGCCTCACGCCAACATAAGCCACGTCAGATGCTCCATAATCCCAGCGGCGTAATTGAATAAACTGCGCCTTCAAAGTCTTCAGGAATGTCTCTTCCATAACTGCATCCTGATAAATCGCCACATGGATTGGCAATACCTCATAGTCCCCATGGAAATAAAATAGTGAGCGCCAATATTGGTGACCATCCTCCACAATTGTCTTTTTACTCCAGAAGCCCATCTGAGAAAGCGCCAGAAGCGGCTGTGAGTGTGAAGCAAAGTTCTTCAGAGTATGTGAACGCATCGAAGAAATAATATTAAAAAATGAGTTCGAAATCGCAATAATTCGCATTGGGGCCGGCGCATCCCAGATATTATTTGTAAATAATGATACTGGCTGATAACTAAGTTTCTGTCTATTTGGATGAACAATAAACTGATAAGCTACATAATCAAGATACCATTTCGACATCTTATTATCCGAATCAAGTGAAGTTACAATCACATTCTCAATCGGAATTTTCGCCTTCTTCACATAGTTCACCAATTCTCCAGCCGCATAATTTAAATTTGGTCCCTTCCCTTGAATTTCATCTTTCAAATCTTTTGGATGCATTACTGGAATAAATTGACAAAAATCATCTTTAAATTTTTCCGTCAAGATTTTTGCGTTCTCACGCATCGCCTCTCCACCTCTCTCCTCGTATCCGAACACAAAAATTGTTCGCTCATTTGGGAAGCTACTTTTCTTAACCGCCTCCACGGTAGGAATCAATGTATCTAATCCCTCATTATAGGCCACCATTATTACCGCATGATAGATCTCATTTGGCTTTGGAAAAACAATTTTCGGGGTTCTCCCATTGTCATCAAGTTCCTTCTCTGAAAGCACCAAGTCCTTACCTACTGATATCATCTTCAGATTCTCAACATGCTCATCAAACTCAAATTCACGACTTTTTACAAGCATCAATTTTTCATAACTTCCATGTGGATCTTCTAAATCCGCAAGCCTCTTATGCCAATCGACCTTGTCTGCTCGCTTTGTCGCATTATACCCCTGAACAGTACGATAAACTACACCAACCGCCTTCACTAAAGTTGTCGCAATAATCAAAAGAAGATAATAAGACCCCACAATCGGACTAATAAAAGACAGTACAAATAGCAATAAGATCATTGTATATGATAGTGCACCTGGCAAAATCTCCAACATTCGATATTTCCGTGTCCTTTTTCCCAGCGGAATTTCCAAGTCTGCCCAGTCAGAGCGCTTCGTTTCTATGGTTCCAGGCTCCTTATTCTTTTTTATTTTCATATTCACTTGCTCAAACAAAAATTAAAACTAATCTGAATACTCTAGATTACCCCTCACCAAGTAATCTCCATAACGTTAATATCGAAAGTAAAATTAATGCAATTGTGGTTGCCACAAACACATTAGCCACCTTCTCACCTTTTTTACGATAAATCCTCAACGCCACAATATTATGCAAAACGCCAAATATCAAAGCAAACAACGGATATACCAACATTGCCTGCCAAGAGCCATCATGATATCCGCCAGAATTTGACATTGAAGACCATTCACCACCCTGATATCGCCCGATGTCGCCATAGCTTACCTTTACAACGGACGCATTAGGATGTAGATTTGCCAAAGAATAAATAAATAAAATCATTGAAAAAACCAACATCACGATCATTAAAGTAAAAAGTGTGCGATGCTTAGAATAAACTTCTTTGAGGTCTTTTCGCAGATCCTTCATCTTTTCTATTATATCATTTTTCCAGTTCAACAACCACTTTTAGTGTCACTACTGCTCAAGTAGTTTACAGATCAAATCAATCAAAAGCCCCTCTTCACTAAACTCACTCTCAGAAATTAAAAGCACTAAAGCTGTCAACGCCCTATCTGAGATCTTTGTCTCCCCCATACTGCTAAGCTGAAGCTGATTCATTGCTAGATACACCACAAATAATAATCCACCAATCTGTTGATTACCTCTCTTAAATGGCTCACGTTTTACAACATTATATAAAATCTTAGCAGCTTTTTTCGCCACCGTATCTGAAGCCTCATATCCGTCCCGCAGCCACTTTGCCACCCCTTCAAAGTCATTTTTATCATCCACTAAGGCGCCAAAGTCATCCGTTTCCCCCATCTTTTCCCGCAAGTCAATTACCAAATTTTCAATTTCCACACCCGAAAGCTCGTGTCTTGAACGCTTATTACTAGTCAATAAAAACTGACCATTCAAAAATTCACTGATTGTCTGAAAACTTTTCGTATATTTCGCCATCACCTCAATCACACCGCTCGCTTCCCCACCAGACAGCTCATTTTGCGAAATCACTCGCTCGATAATTGCCATTGCCCCCTTAATCTCGTTCAACCTTTTTACTGCCTCCACATCCGTTGTTTGAGCCAATTGTGTCTTGTTTACAACTACTCCGTGCGTAATGTATTCCTTCAAAATCTTATTCGACCACACACGAAATTTTGTCGCCTTCACAGAGCTCACCCGGTATCCAACCGAAATAATTGCATCCAAATTATAACGTTTAACCTCACGTTTCACTTGTCTCTCCCCCTCAGTACGTATCTCATTTCGCTTCTGACAGGTTTTTTCTTCTTCCAATTCTTCCTCGCGATATATATTCTTCAAATGCCTCGAGATTACCGTTTTATCCACGTCAAAAAGCTGTGCAATCTGCGTTTGAGTCGCCCATAATGTTTCTGATTCAACATCTATATCAAAAACAATCCCACCCTCTGGCGCCTGATAGATTCCTAACTTATAGTTCACCCCAGTTTTCTCCAACTGACACATCAGCCTTCAAGCGAATTGGAAGTTCTGGTGCCACCCCCTCCATAATTTCTACCAATCCTTTAGCTACTTCATCCCGTACTTCATTGTCACATTCAATAATCAATGAATCGTGAATCTGGAGCACTAAGTCCGCTCGCCCCATAAATTTAGTACTCAGCATTTTATCTACTTGGATCATCGCGCGTTTCATCAGATCTGCCTCCGTACCCTGAATTGGCATATTCTGTGCAGCCCGCTCTGCCGCCGTCCTCACGATATAATTTGCAGATTTCACATCTGGCGTTGGTCGTTTTCTACCAAAGAATGTCTCAACATAACCTAGATTACGTGCTTGTTCCAAAGTCCTATCAAGATAATTCTTAATCGGCTGTCGTACCTTAAAATAATCATCGATAAACTGCTTCGCTTCCATGAAGTTCATATCTGCCGCATCCGACAAACCTTTTGGACTCATCCCATACATCACGCCAAAGTTAATAATCTTGGCGGCACGACGTTGCGACTTAGTCACCTGCTCCATCGGAATATTGAATACTTCCGCAGCGGTCTTAGTATGAATATCCACATTTTCAGAAAAGGCTTTAATTAATTTTTCATCACCAGCAAGCACTGCCGCTAGTCTCAGCTCGAACTGTGCATAATCCGCAGAAACCAGAGTTCTTCCTTCTCTTGCCACAAAACCAGTCCGGATACGTTTTCCATCCTCTGATCTTACTGGTATATTTTGCAAGTTAGGATTTACACTTGAAAGTCGACCAGTAGCCGTTACATCTTGAGTAAAAGTCGTATGAATTCGTCCATCTCCTTCAACCAGATCTGGCAACGGTAGCACATAAGTAGATAATAGTTTTGAATCCTCACGATAGTCCTTGATTAATTCGATCACCGGATGAGCCCCCTCCAATTTCTCAAGCTCGCTCGCACCCGTCGAAAAACCACGAGACGTCTTTTTTATTCCCTTAGTTGGTAAATTCAAGTCCTCAAATAAAACTTTAGACAACTGTATTGGAGAATTCACATTAAAACAAACTCCGGTTGCTGAATAAATTTTTTGTTCAAGCTCACTAACTCTCTCTGTAAATTCCCTCTTCAACTCAGCAAAGTATTCTAGGTCTATTTTTACCCCACATTTTTCCATCTTATAGAGTACCGGAATTAATGGTAAATCAAATTTATTTAAGATATCCATTAATTTTGGCTGCCCGTGAAGCTCAGACATTACTTTTGCATACTCAATCTTCTCTGCATCATCATATTCCCCACTAAGTGCCCGCTCACAGGCCTCATCTGCAAGCAACGAGACTTGCTTCGGCTCGGCCTCTATTCGTCTTAGCGGATTAATGAGAAACTCTGCCTGCTTTATATCAAAAAAATCTCTGTTGTCTAGTAGAATCGACTCGGCTAGCTCTTCTGAAGCATGCATTTTTTCCTTAATATCCGCCATCACCACCATTTTATCCGGGATTGGATATTTCAAGACAATATTCTCATCCTCCAAAACTTCAGGATCCACTAAACTTTCTTTATTTTCAAATTCAGCCCTAAATTTCCTGATCAATGAATTAAACTCAAGCTTCTTTAAAGCCGCTACGATTCTATCCTGGTCAATCACTAACTCTGGAATTTTATCCAAATCAACCGGCGCATCAGTCATAATCTTTGCAAGCCGATATGACATTAAGGCAGAATCCTTCCCCTCGATTAATTTCTTCTGAGTTGACCCCGTAATTTCATCGATATGGTCATAAATCCCCTGGATATCGCCATACTGATTTAAGAGCTTCACGGCCGTCTTTTCACCAATCCCTGGCACACCTGGAATATTATCCGAATTATCACCTTTTAATGCCTTCAGGTCTAAAAACTGACTCTTTAAAATACCATATTTTTCTTCAATCGCTTGAATATCCATTTCTTCAATATTAGAAAACCCCTTCAGTAGACGATACATTTTAGTGTTTTCATCTACAATCTGCAACATATCTAAATCTGAAGATACAATATAAGTCATATAGTCATGTTTTTCGTCTGCCTGTCTAGCTAGCGTACCAATAATATCGTCCGCCTCATATTCATCGGCTTCCAAAAAATCCCAACCCAGTGCTAGAATCAACTCCTTCAAATACGGAATCTGTGCATAAAAATCTTCTGGTGGCTTTACTCTTCCTGCCTTATATTCCGGATATATCGCGAGACGTTTAGCTGTTGAAGTATGAGCTTTATCCCATGCAACTACCACCTTATTTGGCTTCAGCTTCTTGACGATCTCCATCGCAATTGTCGCAAAACCATAAACACCAGACGTCGGCACCCCTTCTGCCGTCGACAAATTACCCATCGCATAATACCCCCTATAAAATACACTCTTGCCATCAATGATTACTAGTGTTTTCATTCGCGCACCTCGCTTTCACACCTAACCTATTTAAAACTCAATTCTTTGCAAAATCTTGTCCACATCATCATGTAGCTTAGCCACAGAATCATCATTAAGCACATAGTGATCAGCCATCGCAATTGGTCCACCCTTCTCAAGGTTCTCGATTTCTGAACGATCACGTTCTTGAATTTCCTTAGTATTAAATGGCCTTTCAGGACGCTTGCCGACCCTAAAATGCCTCAATGCCTTTGGTACCACCACAGCTAAAACAGTTAGCTGTCCAGGAAATTCTTTTTTCAATGCCTTATACTCCGTCCAAGAATAAAGTCCGTCGAGCACAATTCTCTTCTGTCCAGCACCAATCAACCCACGAGTCTCCTCAATCACTTGTTTTACCACCCAGTCTTTTCCCTCTGTCTCTCGTATCATCTCACGGAACTTCTTCTCGCTCTCACCATCCGCCGTTCTCTCAATTCCTCTGCGATCCATTTCCTTATAGATCATTCCCCCAAAATAAACCTTCGGATATCCTTTTTCAGTCAAGTAGTCTACTACAACCGACTTACCGGAACCGCTCATCCCCACAATTGCTAATATCTTAATATCACCTTCGTTCATTTTATCCTTTCACTATGTATCTTACCTTATTTTATCCCATTTGACTATTTAGCCTTAAAAAGCAACTCATTTTAGACTATCTGTCTTGAAAATTCCTTAAAAAACTTAACAAAATCCGCCCTGTCTTCAATCTGTCTCATGTATACCAAAATTAAACGACCATCCCCGTCTCTTAATTTCTCATCCGTCTCTCCATTGATCACAAAAGTTGTTCGATTTTTTGAACTTAAATATGTAACCAAATTTTCTACTAAGTTATCACCCTTATCATAAATCTGGAACATATCTGAAAACCAACTATATTTTGCCTTCAAAATATTCTCTTTTGAGAAAACGTAAATATTTGAATAATTCGTCAAATCCGCATTTACTTGAACAATCATTATTCTCATCGTCTGCCAGTTATAAGCAATTAATAAATTTGTATAAACTGTAGTATTAATCTGCCTCTCATACACCCCATCGTATCCCGCATACTCTTCTAGATCGGAAGAGCACACGTCTGAA
>CAJZIB010000024.1 GCA_916049555.1 uncultured Candidatus Saccharibacteria bacterium
CACTTTGCACTTTGCACTTTGCACTTTGCACTTTGCACTTTGCACTTTGCACTTTGCACTTTAAATATTTTTTCAGATCTTTCATAATTCTATGCTTAATTATACCATAATCATAATCAGAAAAACTAGTCAAATCCTATGGTTTTAGACTAAAATACCCCGGTGCGCCAGCCACATCTAACCGTGCATAAGTTTTATCCTTCGGATTTGATTCGTTATACGAAGTGCCGTTTCCACCCACCAGGTTTGTATTATCCTTAAACATATCCTGCGAATTTGTCATCGCAGTATTCACAAAATTGAAAGAAGCATAAATCGTCTTCACCTTTATATACGCAAACGTACTGGCTGTCTCCGTTACATTTCGTGTATCAAAACTTGAAAGGTCAAGCACTGAATTCTCCGGATCCTGCAAAGAGCGATAAAACATAAACGCCATATCCGTCACTAATCTCGTATCAAATGAAGAGACATTAAGATTCGCCAACTTCGCCATCCCCTGTAACATTGAACGCATATTTGTCACCTTGCTTGTATCAAACCGCGACAAATCAAGGCTAGTTATTTTTTCCATATTTAAGAACATTCCAGACATATCCGTCACTTTTGGCGTCCTGAAACTTGAAATATCAAGATTGGTTAAGGCCTTCATATGTGCAAACATTGAACGCATATTTGTCACCTCCCTCGTATCAAAACTCGAAAGATCAAGGCTTGTCACCGCGCTCGCATACCTGAACATATTTTTCATATCTTTCACGTTGCTAGTATTAAAACTACTTAAGTTCACCGTTGTCAGATTTTTAGTTTTTGCAAACATCTCCGACATATCCTCAACCTTACTTGTATCAAAACTAGAAAGATTTAAGGTTTGCGCAAAATTCCCCTCAAACATATGTCGCATGAATTGCACATTCGAAGTCTTAAATCTAGAAAAATCTACTTCAGAAGTTGGGGAACCAGAAGAACTATTTGAAGCAAACATATAACTCATATCTTCCACATTCTCAGAGTTAAAATCACCAAGGATAACATTTTTGTATAGATAATTTCCTGAATGGAACATATAGCTCGCATTTTTAGTCTTACTCATATCGATTCCACTCACGTCAACTGAATTAAAATGTCCATGGCCATCGCTTAAATTCGAAAACATCTCGCGCGCATCCTCGTTTGCATAAGCAACATCCGCCTCACTCCACCAATATACCGTCTTATCCGCAGCCTCATACCAAACATAAATCGGGTAATCCGAGTCTGCCGTCGAGACAACCTTAGCTGAAGAAAGATTTGCCGGTTGATTACTAGCTCGCTTAAATTTTTCCGTATTATAAGCCGGGTTAATCTTCTTTACCAAAAAATTAAAGTTTGGTCCTGGCAAGAACGTAGCAGTTTTTGGCACATAGTTTGTCACCGTTGTAAATACGATATCCTTCTTATAAGTTCCGGAAATTAAATTTGCCGCAACCTTTGCACCAAAAGAAATCCCAACTACATATGGACTACCAGTGGCGTTGGGGGTGGAAAAAATTGTATCCGGAGCGCTAGCTTTTGGAATTGGCAAAAAGTCAGAACCAGGTGGTACTGGAGTCGTTACCCGATATCCCCAATTATTATCCGAAAATGCTGTAGCCGCCGCTGTACTAGAAATTGAAGAAAGTTTTTGAGAGATCGTCGCGTCAGTATGCTTCAAATCCGTGTTCTCATCTATACTAGCCACATAAGTCGTAACGCCAGTTCGATTATCAGTCTGGATTGTTAGATTCGCACCAGATTCAATAAATTGCGCCGCGGAACCAGTCGGCGTAAAGTCCAAATCCACCGAAGGAGTATCTACAGACATAGAGAGAGTAGCCGACCCAGAAAGTGGCGCCGCATGAGAATTTGGCGTTGAAAAGTCAAAAAGAAGATTAAACGAAAAGAATAATAAATAGATAATTAGCCCAATCGGCCCCAACAGGAGAAAATCAGAAATCCGAGTGCCATTTTTTGATCTCTGGCCCACACGAATTTTATTACCGAGCCTAAAGGCTCCCGTATTTTTGATTCCCAAATTTAACACTTGTACTAGTATAGCATAAACACTATCATAAACAAAATTTATTCATGATGATATTTTCCACCAACCGCAATCTCTTGCGCTCGATAAATTTGCTCCGCCAACATCACGCGTACTAGTTGATGGGGAAAAACTAGCCTTGAAAGGCTCCAAACCAAATTAGATTTCTGCCTCACCTCTTCACTCACCCCGAAAGCCCCGCCAATAATAATCACCACTTCCTTACTATTCACAAACTGTCTTGATAAGGTCTCGGAAAGTTCTGGTGACGATAAGTTTTTTCCTCGCTCATCAAGCAAAATCACATACTGCTGCCCCGAAAATGGCCATTTCGCAAGATATTGGTTCAGTTTTTCTTCCTCAATCAATTCCCAAACCACATCAAACGGCTTCTTTAATCGCTTTTCATACTCAAAAACCGCCTCCTCGACCCACTTCAAATGTTTTCTACCACCAGCAATAATCTTAATCATTGTAATAATTATATAACATTCCAAAAAATCGTCATATTCAGCAGTATTTATTACAACATTTATAACCAAATCTCTGTTAGGTCTGTGGAAATCTTTGCATAAATAATTTATACAGAATTTTGTTGACAATTTTACAAGACTAGCATAATATAATATCAATATTATATTAAACAGACAGGATGCGAGGTGATGTCTGAATTACCAGAAAAACAAATAAAACGACTCCGCTCGCTAATTCAAGAAGCGGAAACCAATCTAGCAGCTGCCAGGGAACTTTTAAATTCTGTCGTCGGCGATGGTGATATTGTTACCACTCCGAGAGAAGTTATCGTTTCCGCACCTGAAGGTAAAATTATCGAGGGTGTTTTTGACGGCCAAATCATGATTGACCAAGACGGCAAAAACTATCCAGTCCCAGCCAACTATGCCAGTAAGTCCAAACTAGTTGAAGGTGACATTATGAAACTTACTATCACACCAGAAGGAAAGTTTCTCTACAAGCAAATTGGGCCAGTCGAGCGCAAAACCGTAATCGGTACCCTCACTCACCATGATGATAAATATTTCGTCGAAGTAAGTGGCCGCGAATACGAAATTCTTTACGCTTCCGTAACCTATTTCCGTCTTCGTGAAGGTGCGCAAGTTTCCGTTGTTATTCCAGCCAACAACGACCAGGCCAACTGGGCTGCCGTCGAAGCTGCACTCTAGAAGAATAAAAGAATAGACCCATGAAAATGGGTCTATTTCGTGCTACAATATTTTTAATGAAGGCTCTCTATCGAAAATATAGACCGCTCCATTTATCCGAAGTTATTGGGCAGGATAAAACTATCGAGCAATTACAAGGCGCCTTAACCAAGGGTAAAATTTCTCATGCCTACCTCTTTGTTGGCCCACGCGGCTGTGGCAAGACCTCTGTTGCTCGTATTTTTGCCCACGAAATTAACCATTTCGACTATCAACTTGAAGACTCCTATATTGACATCATTGAAATCGATGCCGCCACATTCACTAGCGTCGACAACATCCGCGAACTTCGTGAAAAAGCTATGATCATGCCGACTCTTGGCAAATACAAAGTCTACATCATCGATGAAGTTCACATGCTTTCAAATAGTGCCTTTAATGCTCTCCTTAAAATTCTCGAAGAACCACCAGAACACGTGATTTTTATCATGGCCACCACTAACCCAGAAAAAATCCCCGCCACCATTATCTCTCGCACTCAAATTTATCGCTTCAATCTAGCCGAGCCAAAAGTCATGCAAGATTTTTTGCGTTCCGTCTGCGACAAGGAGGGAATTAAAATTTCTGACGATGCACTCAAAATCATCACCGAACGGGGTGGCGGATCTTTTCGTGATTCACTTTCCATACTCAACCAGATTGGCACGGTCAATCTTTCCGAAAAAACTATCGAGGCCAGCGACGTTTCAGCTGCTCTCGGCATTCCAGAACATCAAGAAATTCAAAACCTCATCAATTTCTATGAAAATTCTGACACGGAAAATATCACACATACCCTCGCCGCTCTTTTAAATTACGGCATTACCGCAGAATCGATCACTTTAGAATTAATTAATCAAATTCTAAAGAATCCAACTCCAAAATCACTCCAACTCGTCAACCAGCTTTTTAATGTCACTGGAAGTTTCCTCGAAGCCAAACTCACTGTTGCCCTAATCTCAAATAGCTTCGCGACCCCCGCCGCTGTAACCTCTACTGCTTCCATAGCATCAACTGCTTCACCACAGCCAACCGCTCCTACCTCAGCCCCAGACCCTAAACCAAGTCCCTTCGCTGAGCTCCGCGAGCAACTAGCCAAAAATGCCAAAAACCATAAAGCTGAACGCGCACTGCCGCCGAAAGATCCTGAAGAGATGATTCAAGAAGCACCGCCAACTCTACCAGAAGCCGTAGTTAGCTCATCTGGTGATTTTAATTTCAACGGCTTTGTCGCCAACGTCACCAACGTCAACCCAACTCTAATGACTGCCCTCAAAAAGTCCTTCTTCGTCATCGATGGCAAAAATTTTGACATCTATCCAGAAAAGGCCGTCTACTGGCGCATCTTAGGACAAAAAAATAACCTCGAAATTTTGCGTGGCGCCACCAACTCTATCGAACTGACCGTCAAAAACCCCGACGTTGAAGTTATTCCAAAAACCGCTGTCTCTTTTGAACAGGCTGCCGCCGGTCAAACCAAAAAAGCAGTCACGGTTTCCCCAAAAATTGAATCACTCTCTGCTATAATGGGAGATGTCCAGGAGGTAAACGAAAATCCATTTTAGGATTTTTGAGGTGTAATTATGGTAGAAACAAAAGACGATTCCGAAAAGAAACCTAGAAAAAAGACCATTTCCCAAAATGATCCAGAATTGTTTGGTGGCCGCATTCCGCCCCAAGATATTGAAGCCGAACGCTCTCTGCTTGGCGCGATTTTGCTTGACGATTCTGCTTTTCCGGATATTCTTGAAAAGATTAAACCAATTGATTTTTATGAAAAGAAACACGGCGCCATATATCGCGGCATGATATCGCTTTACGAGCATAACCAGCCGATCGATCTTTTGACTCTCACTTCTGAACTTCGCAACCTAAAACTTCTCAAAGATATCGGTGGTGCATCTTATCTCACTGAACTTACCAATGTAGTGCCTACAGCTGCTCACGTTTTATCCTACTCAAAACTTGTTGAACAAGCCTCCATCCGTCGCCGACTCATTCGCGCGGGTACCGAAATCACTAATCAAGCTTACGATAGTGCAACGGATGTTTCCGCCATGCTTGGCGCTGCCGAGAAGGAACTTTTTGCCGTCTCCGACCAGACTACCAAAACCGAATATGCAGCCCTTGAGGATCTTCTGGTCGACGCTTTTGACCGCATGGAAGCACTGCATACCAATAAGGGTTCCATGCGTGGCCTAAAAACTGGCTTCCGCGATCTCGATAACAAAACCGCAGGATTCCAGCGCGGCGACCTCATCATTATCGGCGCCCGCCCAGCCATGGGTAAAACCACTTTCGCCCAAAACCTAGCCTATAACATTGCTGGCATTAATAAGCGTGGCGTCCTCTTCTTCTCTATGGAGATGGCAAAAAATGAAATTGTTGACCGTATGATTGCTACCACCTCTGGCGTTGACTCTTGGCATATCCGTACCGGCAATATTTCATCCGACGATTTTGCGAAAATCGGTGATGCACTTGGTGAAATGAGTGAAATTCCACTCTATCTTGACGACACCAGCTCCATGACCGTACTTGAACTTCGCAACAAAGCCCGCCGTGCCGCTCACGATCATGACATTGGTCTGATTATCGTCGACTATCTTCAGCTAATTTCCGGTTCTGACCGTTACGCTGGTAACCGCGTGCAAGAGGTTACCGAAATTTCTCGTGGCCTCAAAACTCTCGCGCGTGAACTGGAAATTCCAGTCATCGCTTTGGCTCAGCTTTCTCGTGGCGTCACCGGCCGTGACGATCCTCGTCCAGTCCTCTCTGACCTACGTGAATCCGGTTCCATCGAGCAGGATGCCGACCTTGTAATGTTCCTACACCGTCCAGATTACTACCACCAGGAAGAAGGATATGAACCAACTAATGTTACCGAACTTTTGATGGCCAAACACCGTCATGGGCCTATCGGCAAGATTGAACTCTACTTCCACCCTGAGCTTCTAAGGTTCATGTCACTCGACAAGACCAGGGAATAAAGCTTTTTAAATAGCGTTATTTGTTTTTCCATGATAAAATAAAACCGTGGGTAAATTAAATCCAAATAAATATTTTCTTTACAAAAAACGCTTTATCATTGGCTACATTCTTCTAGCCATTAGCTTTCTTGGTCTTATTCTTCTGGTCCCAAAACTTGCACCAGTTGGACTTTCTAATGCAGAAATGAATTCCGCCATCACCAGTCAAAACCTCGACGTCCACTCAGTTTTTAGCGGCAATCTCATCGACCTCCCCTATCATCTCTTGCAAAAAATTGTCTTTAAGTTCTTCGGTATCACCAGTTACACCATTCGAATTCCAAGTATTATCATGGGTGGTCTTCTCGGATTCCTCATCATTCTCCTCCTCAACCGTTGGTTTAAAAACAACACTGCCATCATCGCCAGTATTATCACCGTTCTTTCTTCCAGCTTTCTTTTTCTCGTCAGTAACGGCACCCCACTTATCATGATCGTCTTCTGGCCAACTCTTTTACTTTGGGTTGGTTCCAAGGTCCAGGGAGTCAAACGCCCCGCCCCAATTTGGTGTTTTATTTTTGCCATCGCCCTCTTCCTCTCCAGCTTCACTCCCTATATGCTCTATCTCGTAATTCTCATCTTAATCTACACCGTCTGGCATCCACACCTTCGCTTCACTATCAAAAAGCTCCCAAGGCTGCCGTTTTTCCTCGTCTCCGCCATTATCCTCACTGGCTTCGGTTTTATGGACTACATCTTACTCAATCACCCGGACATCATTCAGCCACTCCTCTTTTCCGGTAATTTTAAAATCTCCGGCTACTTTAATAATCTCAAGCAAGCCTTTTTACCATTTTTCTCTTGGCATGGCGTCATCGAAAGCATTTTTCTCGCACCACAAATCAGCCTCCCCGCCACTATTATTGCCGTCATCGGCCTCATTTCCACATTCAAAGGCTTCTTCGCCAGCCGCAACTCCATCGCCATCTTTCTTATCCTCTTTACTATCGTCATCTCAGGTTTCAACACCGACTATGCCGCGCTTCTTCTTTTACCTTTCGCCATCCTAATCGCTCACGGCTTCCGCTATATTATTAATAAATGGTTCGATCTCTTCCCAGAAAACCCCTACGCCAAACTCTTTGGCGTGATTCCAATCACTTTCTTCCTCTTTACCATGATTACTTCCGACCTCTCACACTTCATCTCCGGATACCGCTACGCCGCACCTGTGGCTAACCAGTTTAATAGCGATTTCACCATTACTCTATCAAATCTCAAGCCGGGCGATAGTATTCTAATCGATAAAGAAAATGAATCCACAAAACCAGTTGCAGAACTTGTTCTTGCCGCCAATAACGTGAAGCCGATTTTCCGCCCAGCCCTCAAATACAACATCATCGAACCAACACACGCCTTCGTAGCTGGAGAAACTTTTTACGCCCTCGACAAAATCGGATCTAAAGAGAATACCAATTTTGCAATCCAAAAAATTATCACCTCTTCAAAATCCCAAAATGCCGACCGCCTATATCTTTATACTGTCGAGTAATCTGTTATAATATTTCTATAATTATTTAAGGAGAGATTTCATGGGTGCTACCTTTGACCAAATGAAAATGATTAATAACTTACGCAAAGCCCAAAAAGACTTGAAGAACGAAATTGTTGAAGTTGAAGCTGGTGATGGCGCTGTCGTAGTCCAAATTACTGGCGAGCTTAAAGTCAAAAAAGTCACCATCGACCCATCTCGCGTTGACCTTGACGATATCTCAGAGCTCGAGCGCTGGATTGAGAACTGCTTCCGTGACGGTTATGCTAAAGCACAGGAAATTGCAACCGACAAAATGAAACCTCTGATGAGCCAACTTGGTGGTCTTTCTGGTCTCGGCATGTAATAAGTCTATCTAGCCAAACTATTATTAAATTCAATTTAGATAAATATAAGATTAAACTTAGTTTATGCTGCCAAAAGCACTAGAAAATACTATTGAAGCACTGGGGAATCTCCCAGGAGTTGGTCCACGCACTGCTGAGCGCTATGCGACCTATCTTTTTCGTGTTGACCCTAAAATCTCTGAAACTATCATTGACGCCCTAACGCATCTTCATACCGATGTCAAAATCTGCCCGGTAACTTTTGCCTTAATTAATCACGATGAACAGGTTTCACCACTCTACAGCGACGAAGAACGTGATAAGAAGACCATTCTAGTCGTTGAGGAACCGCTTGACATCTATGCCATTGAGCAAACTAAGCAATATCATGGCACCTACCATGTGTTAGGTGGTGCTATCTCACCTATCGATGGAATCACTCCCGACAAACTCCACATTGAAGAGTTGATTTCTCGTGTCAAAAATGACGCAGCCGAAGAAATTATTATTGCCACTAACCCGAGTGTAGAAGGCGAAAGTACCGCCCTTCTTCTTCAAAGACTACTTTCAGGTAAATACCCTGAGCTAAAAATCACCAGATTAGCCCGAGGACTTCCACTCGGCGTTGACCTCTCTTTTGCCGATCAAATCACCCTCGGTGCCGCCCTCACTAACCGCACTAAGCTCTAGTTTACCCTTCGTCTTGAAACTTATTATGTTTTTTATGCTAAAATCAGATTATGTCATCTAAGGAGGTTCATGGAACAATCTAATCTTTTATATTTAATTTTGTTTTTTAATCTAGTCTTATTAATTATTGTCTTATTTTTAACGCTTAGAAATCGCAGCAACAAGAAACAAGAAGTGTTACAAAATTCCATCGAGATGATGGCAAAAAACACTGATCAAATTGTCGAAGCTTCCAAAAATCTCAATGATCGTATGATTCGTGTTGAAACTATCGTCGGCACCATCACCAAAGGCGTTCATGATGGCTTCCGCGACAACCGCCAGGAAATTGCTACCAATCTCCAAACCATTCAAAAAACCATGGATACTAGAGTTCGCGACTTGCAAAATGATAACGCCAAAAAACTTGAAGAGATGCGTCTAACCGTCGATGAAAAACTCCAGGCTTCAGTTGAAAAGAGATTCAACGAAAGCTTCAAGACAATTTCCGAACAACTCACAAGTGTTTATAAGGGTCTCGGCGAAATGAAAAATCTAGCCACCGGTGTTGGTGATCTCAAAAAAGTCATGGAGGGCGTTAAAACGCGGGGAATTTACGGCGAGGTTCAACTCAGTAGTATTATTTCCGACATCTTAAGCCCAAATCAATATTGTGAAAATATTAGCACCAAACCGGGTTCCGCTGACCGCGTTGAATTTGCCGTCAAAATGCCAGGTCGTGATGAGAATCATGAAACCTTCCTCCCAATCGACTCTAAATTCCCGGTCGAAAACTATTCAAGATTAATTGCCGCCTACGACCTTGGCAATAAAGCCGATATTCTCACTTATCAAAAAGCCCTTGCCACCGATGTTAAAGAGCAGGCGAAAAAGATTTTCACCAAATACATCGAGCCACCATATACTACCGATTTTGGTATGATGTTTGTCCCAACCGAGTCACTCTATGCTGAAATTTTACGCATCCCAGGTCTCTCTGATGAGATCCGCCAAAAATACAATATCAGCATTACCTCCCCGTCCACCCTGCCAGTAACTTTATCTGGCCTACTTATGGGCTTCCGCACCGTTGCTATTGAAAAGCGCAGTAGTGAAGTCTGGCAAGTACTTGGCGCCGTTAAAACTCAGTTCAGTAAATTCGGTGACCTCCTTGAAGCCACCAAGAAAAAACTTCAAGAATCTGCCAACAAAATTGACGCCGCCGCCACTACTTCTCGTCAAATCGAGCGACGCTTGAAAGATGTCGAAAGTCTTCCAGCTAGCGAAAGTACTAAACTCATTGGTGACGTTGACGTCTAGCATATTGACGCTACATTCTAATATATTGAGATTCAATTAGCGTCAAATTCCCATCTAATTAACCCCTAGTTTCATCTAATTAACCCTGTAATCTGTTATAATAAAATCAATGT
>CAJZIB010000025.1 GCA_916049555.1 uncultured Candidatus Saccharibacteria bacterium
AAGTGGGTTCTGTTCGGTTATTTAGAAAATGAAATAATAAAAACGCAAGAAGGGAATAATTATATTATTAAATTTTTTATAGATACAGACAAAAAGTTTTGCACAGTTGTGGAAAACTGTATAAAATAATTGTTTTAAAATAACAGGGGTGGGATTAGTCCTTATATATACATACATAACGGGGGAGATTTGCATTATATGTGAACATGTGGAAAAGTTTGTTGAAAAATGTCCGAAAAAATGTGAAAAAGCACTTGCATTATGTGCGTAATGGCGCTAAACTAATGTCAGTGGATAACAAAACAAAAACCCACAAACAAAAAGATTAAATATGAATAATCAAGCGACAAAAACAACGAAAGAAGAAATGGATTACGAAGTAATTCGCTTGGTGAAGAAGAGCGGCAGTTAAAAAGGTATCTTTTTGGCACATTAAAAAATGTTTGAGGTCGGTCAACTAGGAGTCTTGGCGCGCGTTTAGGAAACGCGTCATCAAAACCACTAGTACATCTATAAACACCTCCCAATTAACTCAACAAACAACCTACACAATAAGTCTCTCAACGGTTATAGTCATATATTCAGTCTTGCATTGGATGAAACTATAGCAGCATTTATTGTATAGAAAAACAATTAAGAAATTGCAGTAATAAATCTTAATTAACAAACAAAAAACATACAAAAACAAACACGCTAAAATTTCTAGTTGAGCGATCTCAAACTAAAAAGCTTCTATATAACAGAGATGAAAATCTTTGATATAATAGAGGTATGGAAGAGCTTCATAAGCCAGTGTTACTATCAGAAGTTCTCGAGATTTTGCAGCCTAGCGCGGGCGAGTCGTATTTAGACTTGACGGCAGGTTATGCGGGTCATGCGGGAAAGATTTTGGCGGTTACGCGGAACTATAAAGAGTCGGTCTTAGTGGATCGAGATATTAATGCAATCAATTTTCTATCGAAGAAGTACCCAGATGGTGAATTCGGACTTGAAATGTTGCACGAAGATTTTTATAATGCGGCGCAGTCTTTAATCGAGTGTGGAAAAACTTTTGATATGATATTAGCTGATTTTGGGGTATCTTCACCGCAACTGGATAATTCAGAGCGAGGTTTTTCATTTATGCATGAAGGGGAACTGGATATGCGAATGGATCAAACGCAGGAGTTGTCAGCGGAGACGATTGTAAACCATTGGTCAGAGAAGAAACTGATTGAAATCTTTGAGCGATATGGTGAGGAGTCATCGGGGCTGGCAAGAAAACATGCGAGGGAAATTGTATATAACAGGCCATGGAAAACTACTAAAGAGTTGGCGGATGCTTTAAGTCCGAAAGGATGGTTTGGAAAGCACCCAGCAACCAAGGTTTTTCAAGCGATTCGAATTGCAGTAAATGAAGAACTTTCGATTATCGAGAATACTTTACCGTTAATTCCGAAACTGCTGAAACCAAACGGACGCATTGCAATAATTACTTTTCATAGCCTAGAAGATAGGTTAGTGAAGCAATATTTTAAGCAAGTGAGTTCACTAGGGGAAGAATCTGAACTGGAAATCCTAACTAAAAGTCCAATTGTTGCGGGAATGGATGAATTAGTTATCAATCCAAGAGCAAGAAGCGCAAAACTGAGAGCAGCTAGAAAAATTTAGGATAAGAAATTAGACTAAAAAAATAGCTTGAACGGGAGTGCTGAAGGTTTTTGGGATGATAAAAATAAAAATAAAAAAGGAGGCTATATGCCAAAGCAAATCATTGTAAAAAACGCTTCTCGAGCACAGAAAATCAAAGTTAATTTTCGCTAGAGAAAGTTAATTCTAAATCTAGGTTGATGTAAATCTCCTGATTTTGAATGTATCAGGCCTTAGGGCCTGCTATCGGGAAGCTTTCGGAAACGACGGAGTCCCGACACGGTTGTAAAGTCAACTGGGAAACGTGTTTAATAAAAAAGATATGACCTTCCCGGAAGCCCTTATTAGCGATGCGGTGGTGCGGCTAATAAGAGCTTTCGGACTATGATTACGGGGCAAATTCGCTAAACGAAGGCGCACCGACCAAGATACACAAATAAAACAAACAACAAAAACAATATAAACATAAATTCAGGTTAAACTCTAATTAAAATCTTTATTTTTGCTGAGAAGATTTTAGCGAGAGTTTACATAAAGCGAGGAAAATAATGCAGAGTGGAGCAAGAACTATGCGCCAACAGAGTTTTGGCGGTTTTAATGGCATGCGCGGCGGTATCAATGATCGTCCCCAAACTAGCTATTTAGCTAATTCTGTAAGTTCTGGTTATTCACGCAATCGCAATACAGTGCGTCATCAAGCGCGTGGGATCGGTCGTTTTTCAGCAATTGCTATTTTGGTTATTGAGATTTTTACAATCGGACTTTTTTACGTCTCTCAACAGGGCAATGTGACTAGTTATGATTACAATATGAACAAGATTGATACACAAATTGCAAACTTGGAAGCCGAGCGTGACGATTTAAAAGTTGAGCAGGCGAGATTGAACTCGATTGCAAAGAATGCGAAGTCAACAGTGGCGGCCAATATGGAAACCGCACAAGTTGCTGGCTATGCTGACTAATTTTGAAGAATAAATATTATTGACTGAGTGATTCTTGTTACTATTGTAATTAACGCTAACAATTTCTTATTCTCTATAAATATGGTAAAATAGGAGTAATTTTTACGCATTAAGCCTGTTTCTAGGATGGGCAAAACAGGGAAGGAGAAAAATGGCGGAGACCCAAGAGAAGATTATTCAGATCGCAGGCTCAATCACGGTAGATGAATTGGCGGAGGCACTCGGGCTTTCGGTAACCGCATTGATTGGCGAACTTTTTAAGCAGGGAATTATGGCGACAATTAACCAGCGCCTAGATTTTGATACTGCAAGCTTGATTATCGATGAATTAAAAATTGAGAACGTAAAACTTGAACGTAAGAATACGGCAACTAAGACTTCGAATTTTCATAGGGAATTATCAGAGAAGGCCGTGTTGCGACCACCAGTAGTGGCGGTGATGGGGCACGTTGATCACGGTAAGACAACTTTACTAGACTCGTTGCTACACAAAAAGACAGTTGAGGGTGAGGCTGGTGGGATTACTCAACATATCTCGGCTTATCAGTTGAAACATGATGACCGCCTAATTACGTTCCTAGATACTCCTGGACATGAGGCCTTTGCGGCGATTCGTCAACACGGTGCGATGTTGACCGATATTGTGGTGATTGTAGTAGCAGCAGATGATGGTGTGAAACCACAGACTGTGGAGGCAATTAAGTTTGCTCAGAGCGCAAACGCGAAGATTATCGTGGCAATTAATAAGATTGATCGTGAAGGAGCAGATATTCCGCGTACTATGGCGGATTTGGCGCAACACGGTTTGCAGCCTGAGGAGTGGGGTGGCGATATTACAATGGTACCGATTTCAGCGAAGCGTGGGGATAATCTTGAGAAATTGTTGGATATGATTTTGCTTACGGCTGATCTTGAAGAATTGAAGGCAGATGTGGAAATCCCAGCTGAGGGGCTTGTGATTGAGTCTCATATGGAGGTTGGAAAAGGTTCTGTGGTGAATTTGCTGGTAACTGGCGGTGAACTAAAAACTGGTAAATTTGTGGTGGCTGGAAGTGCTTATGGTAAGATTCGTACGATGATGGACTTCCGCGGTAAACCAAAGGGGAAAGCGACTCCGTCGACTCCAGTGACTGTAACTGGCTTTAAGGAATTGCCTAACTTCGGTGACCGTTTTATCGAGGTGAAGGATGAAAAGACTGCGAGAAAGCAGGCACTACTGAACGCTCAGGCGGAGGCTTCAGAGACGGCTTCGGCAAACGTAACTTCTACGGACCTTCTTCGTATGATGAATACAGCGGATAATTCAAAGGTCTTTAATGTGATTATTAAAGGTGATGTGCTTGGCTCCGTGACATCCGTAATCGATTCTTTGAAGATGATTGATACAAAGGGGGAGATTTCTCTAAATATTGTATCTTCTGGCGTGGGTGACGTGACCGAAAATGACGTCTATATGGCGGAAGGTGATAATACCGTGGTGTATGGTTTTAACGTGAATGTGCCAACCAATATTGTGAAGTTAGCGGCGAGAGACGGCGTAGAGATTCGCAATTATCGCGTGATTTATGAACTACTAGACGACGCTAAGGCTTCAATGGAGAACTTACTTGATGATGAGGTAGTTGAGGAAGAAACTGGCGAAATGAAGATTAAGGGCGTGTTTAGGACTGAACGTACGGCGATTATTGCTGGTGGTGAGGTGCTAACTGGCCGCGTTGGAGCTGGGATGCTGGGACGAGTCTACCGCAATAAAGAGCTGATTGGCGAGGTTTCAGTAGATTCAGTGCAGAAGGAAAAAATGCAAGTGACCGAGTTGGTGGCTGGTGAAACTGGTGGTGTTGCCTTCAATCTGGAGAAAAAGCTGGTGATTGAGCTTAATGACCGTGTGAAGTTCTTTACAAGGGAATTGCGTAAGAAGAAGCTCTAAAATACTGATCTGAAGATATTTATGTTTTGAAAACGCACTCAAGGCCGTTTGGCCAAGCTTATAGTTTTCAAAACAATAAATATCCTTCAGGTCTTTTGTGAGGGTGTATAGTTATTTAAAATAATAAATATCCTTCAGATTTTTTGTGTGAGTGTTTATGGAAAACATCCTTTATATTAGATATAACTATACTAGTTCGGTTTTTGTTCGGAAATAGGGAAACAAACAAAAAGTAATTTTTTGGGAAGTGTACGGTACTTTAACTGTGGCTGGACCGGGGTGAGATTGGCGTGACAATAGGGGTGGGAAGAGGGGAATAAGGGAAAGGGCAAATCCGGCAAATTTTGGCTAAAAATCCGTGAAATTTAGCAAAAATTGAGATTTCACGGGCAAAAATATGCGTACGGATGACTTTTACAGGGGTGGGATTTTTGAGTAATTCCGAAGCTCTTCTCCGAATTTTCAGAATTGTTCGGAATTGCACGCATTATGATAGATAGAGGGAGAGATTTGAGGTGTATTTACCCCTTAAAATAGTGATATTTATGATTAATTCAGTATTTCTCTGCTGATTTTTTGAGAAAATAAGATGGTAGATGTTTACGGGTTTAGGATTTATATCTGTTAAGAGGGCCTTGAGACGATTTATTAGAGATTCTGAATAGTGGAACGATGTGGGCGTATAGGGTTATAGGGTCTTGGTGGGGTGATTGACGACTTTATTGTCTATGTAGACTTTCTCCTCTAGTGTGTCGTAAAATAGTTATTGTGCGACATTGTAAATATCGACAAAAGACGATTGAATATACGTCGGTAATTTAGAAAAAATAGTGGACCGACTCGATTTTGCTAGTAATTCGAGTTTATAGCCACGTAGTAATGTCTTTTATTGTCTTATGATTATTTCCCCCTCTAAATATCAGAATCGCTCCTAGGTGGTCTAGGAGCGATATTTTAGTGATGAATACTCAGATATCCGTTATCGGCTGAGCTCTGTTGGCCTTGGATGTTCTGACGAAAACCATTTTCTCCCAATTGATGATCTTTAGGGAGATTTTGGCTAGTAGAGAAGCCTGGACGGCCGTCGTGAAGGTCAGAGGCATAATTAGTCTGACGTGCAGGAACAGGGGCAGAAACTGGGGCATTAACAGGGGTGGAGGAATTATTGGTTGAATTTTGACGTGGGAGATTGATCTGCGGATTTACAGGGGTGGAAGAAGAATTAACAGGGGTAGGGGAATTACCGGATTGATTATTAGGGGAAGAGTTGCCTTTCTTCTTATTTTTGCGGTTCTTGTTTTTAGAATTTCGATCGGTATTTCCCTGCTCTTGGTGCCCCTGAGGTTTATTCTGGTTTTGATTGAAATTATTTTGCCTCTGTGGCGCATTTACAGACGTTTTAGCGGCTGAATTCTCAGAATTAGTACTTCCCTGCTGTTTTTGGTTTTGTTTTAATCCTGCGGCCTTTTCAGAAGTTTTTTCTGGATTATTCGTTAAGTTATTCTTGACCTGATTGGCTAACTTGTTTGCAAAACTTTCTGGTGCTTTCTTGAGCTGATTATTTAATTTATCAGCAAAGCTAAGAGATTTAACAGAGGTAGTTCCCTGTTTATTTATGGTAGAAGGTTGCTTGACATTGCTAATAGTCGAAACAGGGGAGGTAGTCGAGGTGGATGAAATAGATGAGGTTGTCGAAATAGATGGGACGGACGAGGCTGATGAGACGGATGAAATAGCTGAAGTATGTGAAGCAGCTGAAGTAGCTGGATTAGTTGCTGTAGAGGCCTCGTTTTTGGCTTTTTCGAAGGCGGCGCCGAGATCTTTTAAGGTTAAAGAATTTTTACCGGAGATGGCGTTTGGAGAAACCTTTTTTGGATCAACTACACGTCCAGTTTCAGGGGCGATAAACTCTAACTTTGGTGCATTTTTAGAGAATTCAAATTTAGGGGTTTTAGGCGCGTTGTTTTCGCCGCGGCCAGAGTTGGAGAGGTCTTTTTTGTATTTTTCACTTTGTTCGATATTGGCACGAATTTCGGCTTCCACGTCAGCGCGAGGTCTTGAGTAGAGATTGCGTGAACTTTCGATAATTTCGTCAAGATTATCAGTTGGGGCTTTTGGAATATTTAGGGTGGTAGCAGAGAAGGCAGGGGCTTTTTCGCCGCCAATAATCATGGAAATGACAAAGTGACGGTTGTTCATTTGAATGAGGTCGGAGGCATCGAAGACTGGTTCAAACTGTTTGACAAGGATTGGGGCATCGTCGGCGGAAACACGGAATGAGATTGTGGTACCAACGTTACCAAAAACGGCGTCGCGAACATTCTCGGTCATCTGTGAGATGTACTGGTTGGCAACGGTGAGATTGAGACCATATTTGCGGGCCTCGGAAAGAATGACTGAGAAGGAGTCGGTCGCGAAGTTTTGGAACTCATCAACATAGAGATAAAATGGGCGACGCTTTGAGACATCTGGGATATCCGAACGAGACATGGCGGCAAGCTGGATTTTGGTGACAAGGAAGGAGCCGAGAATGCCAGCATTATCTTCACCGATGAGACCCTTTGAGAGATTAACGACAAGAATTTTTCCTTCATCCATGATTTTACGAACATCGAAGCTAGAGCGGGACTGACCGATGATATTGCGGATGATTGGGTTGGCAGTAAAGGCACCAACCTTATTTAAGACAGGGGCAATAGATTCATTGACTTGTTTTTCATTCCACTGGCCGAACTCATGCTTCCAGAACTGAAGAACGGTGACATCAGTACAGTATTCAAGTGTCTCTTTGCGAAATTCTTTATCTGTGAGAATGCGTGAAATGTCGAGTAGGGTGGTACCTGGGCGATCAAGAAGGGCAAGGAGGGTAAAGCGGAGGATATGCTCAAGACGAGGGCCCCATGAGTCACCGAACATACGCTTCAAAACACCGATAACCTCAGAACAGATATTAGGCTTTCTAGTAGGATCAGAAAGCTCAAGAGGGTTGAAGGCGACTGGATATTGTGTATCAGCTGGGTTGAAATAAACAACGTCTTTAACGCGACTTTGTGGCACAAAACGAAGGTTGTTTACGGCAAAGTCACCGTGCGGATCGATAATACAATAACCTTGATTATAGAAGATATCGGAGAGAGCGAAGAGCTCAAGGAGACCAGACTTACCGGCACCGGTTTGACCGATGATATAAACGTGCCTTGAACGATCGCGGCGGAGCATGCCAAATTGGTGATTGATGCCGCGGAAATTTGTGAGACCAAAGGCGGAAATATTTTCATCATTAGAGGCAATGCCAGTGATGAGCGGAAGTTTGGCAGGTGGTTCGGCGGTCTTTGAGGTAGCCCAGACGATGTTTGGGGTCTCGACAGAGGTGTGCGGTAGGTGATAGACACTGGCTAGTTCGGAAATGTTGAGAATGAAACCAGGGTTGGTGAATTGACGCATTTTATACGCATCAAGGTCTTCTCTGTTGAAACTACCGCCAAGTTGTTTAAAGCCATTAAGGTTAGTAGAGTTGAACTGCTTAAAGGTACCGACCAGAGCCTGCATATTGAGTTTTGCATTAATTTCACTATTACCGAGATAAGCTAGACGGATTTTTACTTCATAACCGAGTTTGGTGGCCTTTTGTTCGGCGGCACTAACCTGGGACTTGGCACGCTCGGAAAGTTCTACTTTAACTTCAGAGGCGGTGCCACCAGTTGGAGGTGTCCAGAGAGCGGAAATGAGCTGAGCGAGCCAGGTGAAATCAATATTGAAGAGGGTAAAACCTTTTTTACCAGCTTTTAACTGCTTGATCCACTCATCGGTATCTTTGTGCCAGGAATCAGCGACTGGACGAGTGAGAATTTGGATCCAGAGCTCTTCAGAGTGATCAGGGTCAAGTTTAGCAAGGGTGCCGGTAATGCCAGCAAGGGGATCGACCTCGAAGTTATCAAAGGTTTTGATTGGCAGGGCGGAATTTTCCGTGAGACCGAGTTCAGCGGTATAAATAATCTCATGCGTGTCGCGGTTATCGACATAATCTTTGTCAATAGTATAGATTTGTACGGTTGGGTATTGAGCGTAAATTTGGCCCTCCACGAAACTTTGCTGGGCTTTTGGAGTCCAAACGTAAAAACGAATCTGTCCACCAGTACTAACCACTTCAAAACTGAGATGTTCTTGGACGCCACCAGAGCTTTTCAGCGATTCTGCATCACGTAAAATGCCGTGAAGCGAGGCAAACATTTGTTCAGCAGAAAGTTCTTGCTTGTCGTTATTTTTTGGAATTTCTAGCATCAAAAGCACAGAGTCGACATTGAGAACTTTGAGCTGGTTGATTTTCTTGTGGTTAAGATAGGTGAGAACGCCTAAAATTATCACTATTGGCAGCCAAACAATTGGCATAAGGAGCACGTGGAGAATAATACTAATCATACCTATAGTTTAGCATGAAAAGAATAATTATTCTGCGGTTTTGGCAACTGTATACATGTTTTTGTCAACACGTTGATAAAGTTTTTTGTTTTGAAGATTTAGGAGCACGGTAGTTTCTTTGACTTTGCGAACCTTGAGGACGTTTTTTACGATTTCTTCACGAGTGAGCGGAGTTTTTGACTCTTCAAGGATACTGGTAATAATTTGGGAGACAGTTCCCTTTTTGTATCCCCAATCACGGAGTGCATAGATGCCGCGACCGATGAGAACAAAACGAGGGTCTTTGATAAGTTCATTGTGAATAGCCTGGAGAGTGACATCCTTTTTGCGGAAGCTGGAGGCAGAAATAGCCTCGGCGATGTCGTTAAAATGCATTGGCTCCTTCTTGTTTTGAAGAATAACATAGATTTTATCGCGAATGTTCTTTGGGTTAACAGTTGGCCATTTTGTGAGACCCCACTGGTCGTCTAGTGAAGAAAGTTGTTTGGAGATTGAAGCCACGGCGCGGATATAGTTTGGGTGCTCATAATTCAACTGATTGTCAAGTTCTTCGAGCGAGACTGGGGCTTTTTTGGCTTTGATCAAGTTAACGATTTCATCGATGTGTTTCTTGATGGTTTTTTCGTCACCATAATCAGAGATGCCGATAGCGCCGTAATATTTCTCAGTTTCCTCAATTAGAGTGAGATTTGCGGAGATTTCGGCGAGAAAGATGAGATAGGATTTTTCAAGATTGGTGGCTTCGCGGCCATAGATTTTGGTGGTGAGGGTAGAGATTTTAGCGATTCTTCCCTCTTCTGTAAGATTGCGGATAAGGATTTTTTCAGCAGCAGCAAGTTCAGGGATTTTGCCATCTTCTGCGGCAATGCGGAGGCGAACGACAATGGCTTTTTCAAGTTGTCTGACGCGTTCCCTAGTAATGGATAAAAATTCTCCAATTTGTTCCAGTGTTTCACGCTCGCCATTTAAACCAAATCGACGAGAGATAATTTCCTTTTCACGATCTTGCTCAATGATACTCAGGCTACCTTGGACGGCTTTCGCGATTACATCTGTATGTTGATCCATTCTAGGTCTTTTTTCCTTCCTCCACCGCTGAATTGTTACTGAATTGTTTGCTAAAATTTAATATATAATAACATT
>CAJZIB010000026.1 GCA_916049555.1 uncultured Candidatus Saccharibacteria bacterium
AATAAGCCTGATTAAAGGACTGGGTTTAATATAAAGAATTTTTGTATGTTGATACAAAGCCGTTTTATTCTTGGCAGCTTGATTAAAAGTACTAGTAATTTCAAAGTTAACTTCTTTATATTCTTCATTTTTATCAATCAGGATTTCGATGAGATTTTCAACTGCCCCGCCTTTAACTGCAGGGACAGGCAAAAAACCTGAAGAAATAATCGCCACTTTTTTCTTTTGTTTTTCTGTGTAAAAATTTTCAAGATTCTTTACTTCCCTTGCGATATTGTAGATTGTAGGAATGTCTTCTTGTTTACTTTTTATTACATTTAACTTAATTTGTTTTACAAACAGTGTAATATTACGCTCTTCAAAAACCGTTTTTTTACTAAGCATAACATCCATTGGAACATCTTTTGAAAAAATGCACGGCAACCCAGCAGCCTGCGCCTCGACACCCACTACTCCCAGGCCTTCGTAAAGACTTGGCAAGCAGAAAACGTCCATTACTGAATATAGCTTATTAATATCATCACGTTGGCCGAGAAAGAGTACAGAATTTTTAAGGCCTAGTCTTTCAACTTTCTTTTTAATTTCATCTTCGAGTGGACCAGAACCGACAAGTAAAAGTTTTGAGTCTGGATTCTTCTTGTGATATTCCTTAAAAACATCGACTAGAAAAGTGTGATTCTTCTGCTGAACGAAACGACCAACATGACCAATCACAATCGTACTATCCTTAATGCCAAATTCTTTGCGAAGTTTTTTGCGAGCCACTTCATCGAATTTAAATTTATCAACATCGATAGCGTTATGAATAATTTTCACTTCACCCTGATCGAAAGCTTTATTACCAAAAAGGTAGCGGCCAGCAAGTTCAGAACAGGCGAAATAATCCGTGGCATAACGTTTGCTAAACGGGCGCAAAATGTTCTTGATTAAATTACGCTTCCATTCTTTTGGATTGCTGGTCGAATGACTATGGGAGATGCGGATCGGCACACCAGCTTTTTTGGCAGCGTATAATGGGAAAACTGAGAGAGTATTAATATTCGAATGTACGATGCGGTATTGATTTTCTTTAAATAACTTCTCTAAAGCTTTTAGATATTTTGAAAGATTTTGATATTTCGGAACAAGAAAAACTCGGCCGCCGAGCTTTTTTATTTCATCATACGGAATACGGGTGGAATCTTCGTCGCAAATAAAGTCAAATTGAACCTTTGAGTGATCAAGATGGCGATAATAATTCATAATAACCGACTCGACACCATTGCCAAGCCATTTTCCCATTACCTGAGCAACAATGATTGGTTTTTTCTCCGTCATTATTTTGCTCCTTTTTTACAAATTACGGAAAAAATCGTGAGGAAGAAACACTTGATATCAGTGATCAACCCAAAATGCTCGACATAGTAATACTCAAGCTCAAGGCGCGCCTTATAGGTCGTACATGAACGACCATGGCAACCCCACCAGCCAGTAATGCCGGGTTTTACGCTTTCATAAATTTCATAATTGCCATGATGCTTGCCAAGTTCGCCAGGAACGAGCGGTCTTGGCCCGATAATCGACATATCACCCTTTAAGACATTAATAAATTGTGGAAGCTCATCAAGAGAGGTGCGCCTCAAAACTTTACCAACCTTAGTGATTCTTGGATCATTGTCAATTTTTTGATCTTCGTCCCATTTATTTTTATGTTCTTCTTTTTCTAACATCTTGGCAAGTTCTTCATCGGCATTAATTACCATACTACGAAGCTTAAGGATCTTAAATTTTTTACCATTTTTACCTATGCGTTCTTGTGTGTAGAATATTGAGTCATAATCTTCATAGTGTAGGGTGACTGCTTTAATAATTAAGCAAATTGGAATAACAAATACGAGAGCGATGAGACTTAGAACAATATCGAGAATCCGCTTTAGGAAACTATATGAAACAAAATGAATCTTCTGTAGTGTGATTTTTTCTACAGATTTTTGATTCCCAATAACAATCTCTTTAGTCTCTTGCATTATTAACCCTACGTCTGTTTTTAACTTCTACCTATCATACCTTATTTTTGACATTTTGTCAATTTACTGTGGTAGTGGATATAAATAAAAAAGAGGGAGACTTTGCTCCCTCTTGAGACTTATAGAACTACTTGCCAGATTTGCCGTTCGGATTACCGCCAGTACTATTACTACCGGAATCGCCGGGACCGCCAGCATTATTTCCGCCAGAACTGCCCGGGCCGCCGAAACCACCGGTGCCGCCGATATTATTACCACCAGCACTACTATTGCCAGGACCACCGCCATTACTTCCACCGGCATCGTCATCGTCGTCTTCGTCGCCGTCCTCTTCGCAATCATCCTCATCTTCAATCTCGTCCCCGTCCCCTTCGAAGCTGGGGTCGTCGGCGTCGAGATTTTCCTCAGCCGCGAACAGATCATCTGCCAGCGCCTCGTCAATCTCGATGGCCTGACTAGCGCCATTTCTGACTCGGACGACATAAGCACAATCAGGTCCGATCTCGCCATTGGCGCGCCGGATCACGTCAACTTCATCACTGGCTTTGCAGGCATCGATAATCCGCTTGGAGTTGGCATAAAGATGGCGATCGATTTCAAAACCGACCCCAGGGAGCCGAATCCCCTCCTCCAGACTCTCCGCGTACTCCTCAAATTCCTTGTAAAACTGACCAATCTCCGAGTAAACATCAAATAACAGCTTCCTAGCCTCTTTCTGATTCTGCGAACAATACTGGTGGTAGTTCTCCAGAAAAAGCGGCATATTCAAAAGCTCGACCACGAAGTTAAAGAACTCACTCTCCTCATTCGTAAAATGAACAAAAGAGGTGGTGACACAGTCGCCGGCCGAGATGTTTGGAGACTTGCTATAGCTTTTTAACAGCTTGATTTCCGGCATTGACTTAAAGTTCTGATGGGCGCCGAGCATCGCATTGAGACTGCGCTCAATATCGAAAGCCTCATCTTTGCTCCCCATCATGACCACCAGCGGAATCTGACACTTGACCGCCTGAAGCACACTGACGAAATTGCCGACCAGCTCCACCTTCTTCTTGACGATTTTGCCAATGGTCTTAAAAAAGCGCTTCTCGTACATCACAGTTGCATTGTTCTCGTTCATCTCTGCCCCCTTTCATAAGAAAACTGCAAGGTTCCATAAGTTTTAAATTACCTTGCAGATAGCAACACTTATATTAAATCATATTTAACGAGGAGAACAAGGATAAGCATAAAAAGAGGGAGAAAAAAGAGGGAGAAAAGATCTCCCTCTCTACTCACAGGTTTGAAAAATCAAAAATCGAGTCTTCCAGTTCTTGGCGGAAATAAAGTACCCATTTCATCACTTGTGGCGCAAGAGTAAAGAATCTTTTTGCCATGATTGAAGTAGTGGAAATAGATATAAAGTAATGAATCTCGAGCCTCGGACCTATTGATAAACTCTTCTGCTTCACTCAGGTACTTCCCAAACTCCTTCCTGAGGTCATCGATTCTGCGCGACCTGATATAAAGTTCTTTATCAATGCTCATCTTTACTTCACCAGTAGCCTGTATCCTTGACTTAGTGTCTTCACAATCACTTTGTGACTGTAGTACATTTGCTACTCTGGTCAGAATCGGCAAAATATCCTCATTGAATAACAGATCACTGCAGGCGCTGATAAAATCTCTTTCCTTTTTGCAAAAGTGAGAAAATGCTTCTTGTGCCACGATGGCTGCCATCATATCTGGCTCATTCCGATTGTAATATTCAATCAGGTCGAGCTCAGGCATCTTGCGGATGGCAACAAAGAGCTTGGAAATCTCGTCATAACCATCATCAAAATATTGCTTAACTTCCGTCAGAGTCTTGGCCTCTCCAGTGGTCGTAGCCGAGCAGGTATGAGCAGCCTCCTTAGTATAGATTGCCGTGAGATTGGAGTCTGCCTCGCTTTCCGCGACGGTGATTCTGACCAACTGCAGAAGACTGATCACCTCCTCCATGAAGTCCAGCTTGGCTTTCAGAAGCTTATTGATGCCCCCGAAATAGTTCTTACCAACCTTCTGTACGAAGTTGCTAATGTTCACATCGCGATTTACATTACTGTTCATGCTTCCCCCTTAGAAAAAATAGTCTTCCGCTAGTGTCCTTCCCTGTGAGTTTTAAAGGTCTTTGCGGTTGCAACATGTATATTATATAATGGATTGGTTTATTGTTAACATTAAAACTCGCATGAAAAAGAGGGAGAAAATCTCCCTCTTCCACCCACAGGAAATGCTGATAGTTATCTGACCTGCTTCTTATCTGACCTGTTTCTTATCTGACCTGCTTCTTATCTGACCTGGTTCTTATCTGACCTGCTTCATCCACATAGCAAGAGTGCCATCTTTTTCAAGACGACTGAGCATATTGCGATACGACGGCGTAAAGATAATATCCTCTTCACTGCTCATCTCGCAGGCTTTTGCCACCTTACGGTAATAGATACCATAGAGGTAGACAAGCGACTTCATCTTCAAGTTTGCAACGGTCTGACTGTCTTCATCCAATGAGAGTTGCTCATCGGGAAAAGTCTTGCTGTTTTTCTCCAACAAGAGTAAGTCATCCAGAAACATCTTCTTGATTCTGTCGATCTTGCGGATCTCGTTACTGAAGATGAGAGACTCATAGCTGTTGTCTCCTTCAGAGAGCCTCAAGCTCGCAAGATATTCGAACTTATAGGTAAACTCGAAGATTTCCGGACTGTGAATCAGCTTGCCATATGCAGCAACAAGCTCCTTTTCTTTGTCGCAGAAACTGCAGAACATCTGCTGAGTCGCCTCGGCCACCTCAATGTTCGGATGCTTGGCGCAAAATTCGATCATCTTGACTTCTGGCATCTCGCAGAGAGATACATAGAGCTTGTAAATCCGCCCATAGCACTCGTCAAAGAAGAGCTTCTCGACAGAGGGGACACCTTCAAAGTCCAAATTACCAATCTGGGCCTTAACGAAGGTGGATTCCTCGTTGCTGTCAGGCTCCGATCCGACGTTTGCCTCGTCAGTGACGATTGACTTGATGTAGATGGATTCCTTACCATAGGTGACACCCAGGATCGAGGCTTCCTTCTCATCAACCAGTTCGCCGATGAAGCGCAGATGCTTGATCATCGTTTCCGCATAGACAAGCTTCTCGTGCAGAAGTGTGTTTACAGTAGTGAAGAAGTTGCGCTCAACTTCCATTCCCATTGCCTTAACTGCGTTATCCATGTTTTCCCCTTTTCTATGAATAAGTTTTTTGCAAGGTTTTCCTGTGGGTTTTAAAGAACCTTGCAATTAGCAACGTTGATATTATATAATTTTATTATTGTATTGTCAATTTTTTGCGGGGGTGGTGAGAGTCTATTCTGACGTAGTGCCTGATTTGAAAATTGCAGTTTTTGTTGAAATTAGTAGTGTTTGTTTTGGTACCTCAGATCTTTTGTTTAGATTATAATTCACCATGGAAAAAGGAGGAGTAAAAACTCCTCCTTCCTTGGAACTCATGCGACTCGAATCGTCTTGAACATTAGGCTGTCCTAAAGGCATAGCCAACTCGTTCAATCAGCGCGCGCGGCGTAACCGGTCTGCGAGAGGCTATTTCAAGCCCTTCACAAAGATAGGTTGCCTTGCAACTGCCTTTTTCGGCCAGCGATTTTAATTCTATATACAAGTTATCTTCAGAGAAATCGTTGCGGATGTCAAAACCACCCTCGATTTTCTCATAAAGATTTGACATGTAAGTAGAATAGTCGTCATGGTCGATCAGGCTGGACGCATCGAGCACCTGAACCAGGTTCCAGATGTCGGAGACAATCTTGCAGGTTTCCTTTTCGTACTTCAGGAAACTGCCGTATATCTCAGACATGCGGCTGAATTCAGCCACGGTTCGCGGGGGTTCATAGTCGTTGCCGACTAAGTTGAGAGTCCGTCTCCAGTCTCTCAATGATCCCAGCGAGCGACGAAGCTCAATGAGCTTCTGTTCGAGCTGCTCGAAGCGATCGGGCTGCTCGGACGAGTCGTCGTGCGGGTCAATAGCCAGTCGAGTTTCCGTGCAACCACAGGTTGCAAGGCTGAAGTATACATCCTTGTAGAAGGTCTGCATGCCACTCAGAATCTCGATGCTGTTGTCCGCGAGGCGCTTATTGTTGAGAGTGACCAAGCTGAGAAACAGCTGTACTCTCGACTCATATGCCTTCCGTGCTGCCTTAGAACGTGTAACCTTTCCCATATTTCCCTCCTTTGAGAAAAATGGTCGTCACGAATGTGACGGTGAGTTAGCATGAGTGTTTTAAGGTGCATCACTCATGCAAGTGACGACTGTATTATACCATTGTGCTTGTGTTTTGTCAAATGCCGCCCTAGACTAACATCTCAAGGTGTTGCACTTGAGGGATTAGAGTAGCAGAAGAGGTAGCAGTAAAGTCAAAAAAGCAAAAGAGGGAGAAAATTCTCCCTCTTCGTTGAAACTCATGCAAGGCGCGAAAGGTACTGCAGCAGCAGGTCGGTGAACGTCATCTTTTTCGCCTGGGATATTGTTAAATATCTGTCGCTCCTAGGTGTCAAGATATCCAATTCTTCTACCTTCACGCAGAGGTTGACACTCCGGTCAAGAGGTTCAATACTGAACCTGTATTCACTCGATAAATTAACCAAGTCAAATGTAGCCTGAGTGATTTCAGAATAGAGATCGTCCAGCTGTTTGCGCCATTCCTGAGATTTTTCAATCTTCTCCTTGAAGAGCTTAGCTACCATATGTTGAGTGAACAAAACTCCAGCCAAATAAATATACGGCTCGTATTCCTCAAGAAACCTCCTGAAGGTGCCGTCAATATATTCAATCTGAGCATTCAAGCTCTCGTTGGTGTTCGGAATTGTGATCTTATACACCCCGTCCTTATTTGACGAAATGACAACAAGACGGTCAAGTTTTGACTGATGGGACTCAACACGCTCAATAGCAACCATCAGATTCCCAACTGCGCAAGGATTCTGCTCCCTTGTGTCGGCCTCAATCATGGATCGGTGATCCTGGATGAATCTGGTCAGCTCTTTGCTGAGCTTAGACTTTGCGACGATAATGGTCTCAGCCGCCTCAGCAAAACGATTGACAACTTCCTTCGTGACATTCAGGTTCTTCATTTTCTTCCCCTTTCGAGAACAATTTGTCTGCAAGCATGAGTTTTAAAGTACCTTGCAGATAGCAACGTATATATTATACAACATTTTGTGTCTTACGTCAATGTTACTCCTAAACTAACATCTCAAGTGCAATGCCTTGAGGGGTTAGAGTAGCGTTACTTCTCGAATATGCTTTTTTCGGGGAGAATTTCATCAAATGCGGCGGTGAGGGCGATCCTGGTTTTTACGGGGTCTTTCACCTCCCCATCATTAATACAAAGGATGTGATATTTTTGGGACTCGACCATGCGGATGATTTGTAGATTTTGTTTTTCATCTTTACTTAGCATGGTGTGATGTGAAAAATTGGCGCTTCTCGGAATAAACTTACCATCAAGTAGTTGCGTGTAGTAGAAAACGAGATGCGATACATCGCGGTCCGAACGGAAGCGGCGAAGTGATGTTTCAGTGAGCTCTTTATTATGTTTTTGCCAGACCGCCTGGAAGGTGGACTTTTTATAAGCGATAGCACAGTGGGGATCATAGAGAAGCGAGAACTCTCGCCATGGTTGAAGGAGAAGATTTCTCAGGTTTAATACACCATATTTGATATTAAATGCTTTGGTTCTGTGGGTTTTATAAAAATTACGCTTGTCATAAGTTTGATTAATTAGCGCCATATTATTCATCTGAATATATGGAAATATATCACGAGACGGATTATTTATGAGGATGTTTTCAGCAAAGAAAGCTCGTGGAAGTAGCTGAGTTTTCCCCTGATATTGACCTTCTTTAAAGAAATCTTCCGGGCGAGTTTTTCTTAAAAGGTAGAAATCATCGTTAAAATAAACGAAGTCTTCGGAAAGTTCTGCGATCCTATGAAGATTATTTTCGATGGTATGAGAATTGAAGGTAGGCAAAAATTCCTGCGGAATAAAATCACTGTGGCGAATAATTTTGAGCTTAGGGTGCTGCAGATTTAGCCAGTCTGGGAGATGTCCGGCCGTGACAAAGAAAATTTGATTAACCCATGGGGCGAATTTTTCAATACCACGAAACCAATACTTAAGAAAGTCGAAGTCATTACGAAAACGCAGGTCGCTTGAGTCAAATCTGGGTTTTTCGAGAGAAGGCTGATTTTTTATTGAAGGCTGATTTTCGGCAAATGTCCGGTTTGTAGTTGAGGATGGTTTTTTGATAAAGGAATGACTTTCGGCGAAGGCTCGCTTCTCAGCGAGCCATTCCTCATCACTGCCATCAACCCAGGTGACAACGAAATCAATTTTTGGAGTTTTATTTTGACTCATTTTTCTTCAACTCTTCATCAATCAGGTTTTTGAGATTCTTTTTAAAATCAGCCTCATTGACAGAATTGGTGGAGAATTTCTGACCATTCACAAAAATGGTTGGGGTTTCAGAGATCTTGACAAGCCTAGCGACCGCCATGTCGGATTTGACTTTTTTCTTTACAGCTTCACTATTCATATCTTTGAAGAACTGTTCAGTGTTGCCCTTCTTGCCAGAAGCTTCCTCGAAATAGGCCTTGAATTTTTGATCACGTTTATCAGCACTAAGATCTTCCCATTCAGATTGGTTCTTAAAAAGAAGTGTAGCAAAAGGCTGCCAGTATCCCTGGAGGGCGGCGGCGTTAGCAGCGTAAGCGGCGGCGGTACCGTTTTTGTGGTAACTCAAAATGAAGCTGCGGAAGATGAGGCCGACCTTACCTTTATATTCTTTGACTACATCAGAGAGAAATGGAAAGGTGGTGGCACAGCCCGGGCACTGATAGTCTGCATATTCAATAATCATTACCTTCGCGTCCTTGGCGACTTCAAAATTATCGCCGATATTGCCGTTACGCTCATCTTTTTCAATATATTTTGAACGATCGAGGCTAGCGATCCACTGGTCGTAGGCCTGGTTTTGGTTGAAAGAATAAAAACATAAAGAAAGAAAAGCAATTACTAATACGCTAATGGCAATGATAGGCAATTTTCTCATAAACCTCCTAGGAAATCTCGATTATTTCCATAATTTTTTGTATAATATAGATATTAGCATATTTTAGCGTGTTTGTGGGCGGTGCGACAAAAAAACGGAGGTAAATAATGGACGAGCAAAATGCGGATCTCAATCAGCCATCAGGAATTTTTGGCGAGGAGAAAAAAGGCTTTTTTGAGAATTTTAAAAGGGGGATGCGGAATTTTTTTGCTAAACTTTC
>CAJZIB010000027.1 GCA_916049555.1 uncultured Candidatus Saccharibacteria bacterium
GCGGATGTCTGGAGATTATTTAGGAGAGAGTGATTATAGTATGATTATTTTTATGACGATTGTATGGTTATTTTTAAAGTTTATTTGCTATGGAATTTTGCGGCAATGTCGGGTATGATTACGCTAAAAGGAGGCAGATGAAAAAGATTCTTGCATTTGATATTGATCAAACTTTAAACGTGGCAAAGACGCCGATTCCAGATGAGATGGCGGAAATTTTGGCAGAATGTTTGAATAGTTTTGAAGTCTGTCCGATTTCGGGACAGAAGTTTGACCAGTTTTTGATTCAGATTGTGAATAGGCTGATTGAGGTGGCAAAAGTAACACCGGCGCAATTAATGCATCTTCATTTGTTTGTGGCGCAAGGGACGCAATATTATCGCTACGCGCCGATGGCGAACCAAAATGATGGTACGAAATATGACGAGAGAAACTGGGAGCTGGTTTATAGTTTCCCGCTGACTGAATCTGAGGTAACGCAGATTTCAGGGGCGATTGAGCAGGCGGCGAAGGAGCTGGGCTTCTGGGAGAGTGATAAACTGAAACCTGGCGATGAAATTATTGAGAATCGTTTGTCTCAGGTGACATTTTCGGCACTAGGGCAGGCGGCGGGGACCGAGGAAAAATACGCTTGGGACCCAGATTGTGAGAAGCGCAAAAAGATTGTGGAGCGAGCCTTAAAGCTAGCGCCCGAATTTACTTTTGAAATTGGCGGGACAACTAGCATTAATGCAGTGAAGCCGGGAATGAATAAGGCATTTGGCATGCAGCATCTGATGGAGGAGCTTAGTGTCTCGAAGGAAGATATTTTGTATTTTGGCGACATGACGCAACCGGGTGGCAATGACTACCCAGTGATGGAGATGGGGATCGAGACGATTACAGTACGAAACCACGAGGACACCGAGTTTGCATTGCGGGGGATCTTAGGGGTTTTGTAGGTGTTTTCGGGTTCCTGTGGGTGATTTATTATCGAGACTACAGAAGCTTTTCTGATGAGATTAACTATTCATATTCTATGTTATATTCGTGATCTATATTATGGTATAATATGCTTATGTTAATCGAAGGTTCAAGACTCTTAAATTACCCTATTCTTAGTTTACATACGGCGACAGAAATTGCGCGCGTGAAGGCGTTGGTGGTTGATCCAAATTATTTGAAAATTGTGGCTTTTGAGGTAGTAGCGATAAACTCACGCAAACGTCTATTTCTTGATGTTAATAGCATTCGAGAATTTTCCAAGGTGGGAATAATCATTGATTCCGATGAAGAGTTTGTTGAACAGGGGGATATTATCAAGCTGAACGAAATTATTGCGCTTGGATTTGTGCTGGGCCACATGAAAGTAGTAAGCAAAAAGAAGAGTCTGCTTGGACATGTGCAAGATTTTACCGTGGTGACGGACAATTTTCAGATTATGCAGTTGATTGTGAAGAGACCTATCTATAAGGCTTTGATTGATCCGGAACTCATGATTGGACGTTCGGAAGTGCAAGAAATTAATGACACCGAAATTGTGATTAAGAGTGATGAAAATGCGGCGATGAAAAAATCTGGAAGTCTTGATTTTGTGCCGAACTTTGTGAATCCATTTAAGGATGGAAAATATATCGCGCACAGCGAGAATTCGACCACAGAATAGAATCTGGAGATAGAATCTGGAGATTCTTAAAAACGTGATTTGGTGATATTCATTTGGTGATATTTATTAGAAATGGCGATATTTATTAGAAATAGCTTTCTGAAGAATAGTCGTCAGTGGCTGAATCGAGACCAGCTAGAGCAGAGTCGACTTCGGATTTGATGAGATCATAGGAGAAACCTTGGCGGGCGAGATAACCGATAAGTTTCTGGCGGTCGGTGGTTTTTCGAAGCTGCTTTTTGAGCATTTTTTGAAGCTCTGCCACCTCGTCGCGAACCAGCTCGCCGGTAGTGTCTGAAACCAAGGCGTCAGAAATGAGATCATCAGAGATTCCCTTCTGCTTCAGTTCTTGAATAAGACGGCGCTGACTGATACCTTTCGACTGATGGCGATTCTCAATATAGAAACGCGTGAAGTAGGCGTCATCGATGACTTTTTGGGACTCGAGGCGGGAGATTACCTGCTCGATCATATCATCCGTGATGCGGTCCGAAGGCTTTGAAGGGAGATTGGTTTTGGCGGAGCCGCGATACTCATAAGTGTTATTTTCGGTAAAATCAGTTTCGCGGATTTTTTGGTTCTTTTCCCTGGTGGTTTGGCGAATCTGCTTAACTTTTTCGGCATAGGCAGCGTCGGTTTCTAGTTTCTGGAGATGAGACTTGAAACGCTTCCAGGCCAGCTCGCGACGCTGTCTTTTGCGTTCGAGAAAGTCGATGACTTCTTTTTTGGAGTGAGGCCTCGAAAAACAATATTCAAGAGTTTGCTGGTAGAGTTTGCCAATACCTGACTGAGATTTGAGTTTTTTGACCTCGATGTCCGACAATGTTTGACCTTGGCTGAGTTTGGCGTCAGCTAGCTCAGAGATGGTGAGTGAAAAGCTAAATTTACCATCAAGAAAAACATTGACTCGATTTGCGTCGCGCATGGCGATTGCTAGACTAGTAATTATTGGCATATTGCTTACTTCAGCCTTATTTAGAATTATTTAATTATGGACCGTTCCAGATTTAGGGGTTATTTGATATTTTTTCTGGCTATTTCTGGCTAGCTTCGGCCTTGGTGCGAACTTTCTCCTCAATTTCAGAGAAGAGTTCAGGATTTTCTTTAAAGACACGTTTGACCGCTTCGCGACCTTGGCCAATGGTCTCGCCGTTATATTTCAAGAAAGCACCTGCCTTATCGAGCACACCATATTGGACGGCAAGATCGAGCACGTCACCAACCTTGGAAATACCTTCGTTGTACATGATATCAAATTCAGCAGTGCGGAATGGAGCAGCAATCTTATTCTTAACAACCTTGATTTTGGTGCGGTTACCGATAATATCTTCGCCGTTCTTGATCTGGCCGATGCGACGAATGTCAACACGTACAGAAGCATAGAATTTAAGAGCATTACCACCAGTAGTGGTTTCAGGGTTTCCGAACATGACGCCAAGTTTCATACGAATCTGGTTGATGAAGATAACGGTTGCCTTGGATTTAGAGATAATAGCAGTGAGCTTGCGCATAGCTTGAGACATAAGGCGAGCTTGAAGACCCATCTGAGCATCACCCATATCACCGTCAATTTCGGCCTTTGGAGTGAGGGCGGCAACTGAGTCAACGACGATGAGGTCAACAGCGTTTGAGCGGACGAGAGTCTCACAGATTTCGAGAGCTTGCTCACCATTGTCTGGCTGAGAGATTAATAGGTTGTCGATCTGGACGCCGATTTTTTCAGCATAGGAAGGATCGAGGGCGTGCTCAGCATCGATGAAAGCAGCCTGACCACCAGTTTTTTGGACCTCAGCAATAGCGTGAAGTGCTAGAGTAGTCTTACCGGAAGATTCAGGTCCATAAATCTCGATAATGCGACCTTTAGGATAGCCGCCACCAAGGGCAAGATCGAGGGAGAGTGACCCTGACGGAATGAGTTCAATATTTACGTTATGGTTTTCGCCGAGCTTCATAATGGAGCCGTCGCCGAATTGCTTAGTGATTTGAGCGATGGCGAGTTTCAATGCTTCAGATTTGCCATCTTGTACAGTAGTTTCTTTGGTGTCTTTTGGTTCTTTTGCCATATTTGTCCTTTTTTAGAATTAATTATTTTGACCGGCAATAAATTGCGATCTTTCTCTCTACAGAAGAATAGAAAACCTTACCTCGCTCTCTTAGTTACAAGTATAGCTGAAGTCAAAGTTTTTTCAAGCATAAGACGCGATGATTATTGAAATTAATGGAGATCGGAAAAATCAGAGTCGTGTATCTCAACAAATAATTCTTGGATATATGTGAGGCGATTATTTAACTAGTGCGAATTTGTTTTTACCACGCTTCAAAACAGCGAGCGCATTAATTTCGTGTGACACATCGTTGACTTTTTCACCATTGACGGAAATGGCGTTGCCGGAAATTAGTTGCTTAGCCTCAGAACGTGAAGAACAGAGAGAAGTTTCGACAAGCGCATCGATGAGGGAGATTTTGCCAGCTTTTTCGGAAAGCCTGATCGTTGTAAGAAGGAGGGCAATAGATTCAATGTCGGATTCAGAAAGAGTTTCAATACGACGGTCGCCAAAGAGAAGGTCAGTGAGAAGGATAGCAGCGGCGGCAGAATTTTTGCCATGCACGATTTCGGTGACGCTTTTTGCGAGAGCTTTTTGAGCAAGGCGCTGCTCAGGATGTGCACGATGCTCCTCGAGGATTTTATCAATAGTTTCTTTATCGAGAACGGAGTAGATTTTGATGAGATATTCGACAGATTCGTCAGCTTGGTTGAGCCAGAATTGATAAAAATCAAAGATAGAAGTAAAGTTACCAGAGCCATTGTCGGTGCTGGCAAGCCAGACGGCGTTTCCTTCGGATTTACCAAACTTGCGACCAGTGACCGGGTCGATAATGAGTGGAGTGGACCAAACGTCAGCGCTACCGTTTTCTAGGCGCTTGATGAGGTGAACACCGGTGGAAGAGTTGCCAAACTGGTCGGCGCCACAAAGTTGAAGATCGACGCCATAGGTGCGATAGAGGTGGAGGAAGTCATAGCCCTGGATAAGAGTGTATGAAAATTCAGCATAAGAGATACCAGAACCACCTTCACCGATGCGATTTTGGATAAATTTGCGGTCGAGAAGCTGGGTCATAGAAAATGTTTTTCCGACAGTACGAAGGAAGTCGAGATAGTTGATGTTTTTGAACCAGTCGTAGTTATCAACCATGGTGAGTTCATAATGATCATTGGTTGGATCACCATCACCGAGAGTATTGGCGGCACCGTCCAGACTGATGATGGATTCGATTTGTTTTTTGATGCAGGCCTTGTTGTGCTCGACTTCGTTTATAGTTTTGAGATCACGTTCACCATTTTCTTTTGGGTCACCGATTTGACCAGTGGCGCCACCAACGAGGAGATATGGCTGGTAGCCGTGGCGGACAAAACAAGCGCACATCATGAGAGAGGCGAGATTGCCGATGGTTAGAGAATCAGCGGATGGGTCGGCACCCCAATAGAATTTCTTGACCTTGCGATTATCAAGTTCTTCAGGGTTTTTGATTGTATTTTCGGCGACAAAACCGCGCCAGGCTAATTCTTCGGATAATTTCATAGGTTTATTTTACCATATTATAGAGAGACCCAAAAAAAGAAGGGAGTGATTTTAGGCGAACGGCAGTGATGATATTAGTGAGATTTTTGATTGATATAGAAAAAGAAGGGAGTGATTCCCTTCTTTTTTGCCGAGAAGACTATTATTATATATCGATTACATATCAGTATATCGATTATATTTCGGCGAGGTCTTTAGTTTTAACTATGGACCGGTGATGGTATCGGTGGCTTCGTAACCTTGGCTATCAGTGACAGTGACGGTGATAGTCGACTCAGAGCCGGTGAAGCTATAGTTTGGATCATTGAGGCCAGAGCTGACGGAACCGGATTTAACCACTGTGCCATCAACGGAAAGTGTGTAGCGACTGAGGCTGGCTGAGCCTGGAGTGACAGTGAATTTGAGAGCGCCAGATGCGGTGATGCTATGAGTATTGAAGGAGACGGAAGGTGGAGTATAAGAACAGTCATCTTCGGTGTTTGGATCGTAACCATTAGGATCGGTGGCGTAAGCTTTGTTCTTGGAAATTGGATCAATGGTGTAGCTGATTTCAACTTCAACGACGAGGCTAGAGAGAGTACAGTCGGTAGCTTTCTTTTTGGTAAACTTGTTGAACTTGATGGACTCTTTTTGCATGCCGTTATTCTTACTATTGAACCAGCTTGGCCAAATATCGGTGATGCCATTGACGGTAAGGGTTTGCATGCCGGCTGGCTGGACTGGTTTGTCACCAGGCTTCCATTTACCTTCGGCGGCATAAACTTTGGTGTGAACTGGACCCATATAGTCGTTTACAACTGTACGGACGATGGTGTTTGAGCTATTCCAGAGGCCGGAACCGTCATGATTGCCGTTCCAGACAATAGTGGCAATAGCGGATGAATAAGAGGCCATAAGGGAATCTTTGGTGATTGCAGAGTTTGAAGTGGTGGTGGTACCAGTTTTGGAGGCAGTCCAGACACCAGGGACAACGAAACCAGCAGAGCGGGCGAGAGAGCCCCAGACGAGATTACGAGCGTTGGCATCGCCAAGAATATCGGTGACCATATAGGCGGCCTGAGCATCGAGGACACGCTTACCGGCAGTATCTTCCCATTTTTCAACAACATCGCCAGAAGAGTTCTTGACTTCGAGGATATAGGTGAGAGGTTTGTAAACACCACCACGAGCGATAGAGGCATAAGCGTTGGCGTGTTCGATTGGGCGAACGTTACAACCAGAACCAATAGCAACAGAGAGACCGCCTGAAGTATCAGTACAGTAAGAGAGATCGCCGAGGTCATGTGCGACCTTCAAGCTATTTTCGATACCGTTAATGTAGAGTGCTTTAACAGCTGGAATATTGAGTGAGTTGGCGAGAGCTTTGCGGATTGGGATACTACCATAGAAGGCGCCGGTGTAGTTTCGGAGTTGGCAGGCACCAGTGAAGCCGGCACAGTAATATTTATCGATATTTTCATCTTTGAGGATGGAACCCGCGCCATAGTTTACACCTTCACGCTGAGCGAAAAGTGGGGCGTAGTCGAGGATTGGCTTAATGGTGGAACCTGGTTCGAGAAGAGCGGTTGAGGCATTCACCTCACCATAGACTGGCTTATTCCAATCGGCAGAACCAACCATGGCGATAACCTGGCCAGTTTCGACATCAACAGAAGAGAGGGAGATGTTATCACTACCATTGGTACGCATAAGTTTGACGCCATTAGCGACAGCGGCTTCGGCATATTCCTGAGCGCGAAGGTCTAGCGAGGTTTTAATAGTGAATCCACCAGCGCGCATAGTTTTGACACCGTATTTTGCCTCAAGTTGCTTCTTTACCTCAAGCACAAAGTGAGGGGCTTTGATATCGGTATAACGGCTAACCTCCGGCTGAATCTCGTCAAGAATATTAACTTTTTTAGCTTCTTCGGATTGTTCGGCAGTAATATAGCCCATTTTTTCCATGACGTCGAGAGTCTTTTGCTGCCTGGCGATGAGAGCCTTGTTGGCGGCGGTATTGTATGGACTGAGATAAGATGGGTTGTTTGGAATGGAAGCGAGGAGAGCAGACTCAGCTAAGGTAAGATCTTTAGCAGATTTCTTGAAGTAGGCCTGTGCAGCACTTTCTACACCGTTACGTCGACCACCATATGGAGATTCGTTGAGATACATGGTAATGATTTGCTCTTTGGAATACATTTTCTCAAGCTCAAGAGCGAGGATCATTTCCTTAATCTTGCGAGGGAGACCGGTGACGGTACGGTTGCTGGCTTCATCAGAGAAATAAACTTGTTTAATCAGCTGCTGGGTCAGAGTGGAGCCACCTTGGACACCGTGACCGGAAAGAGTGGAAAGACTGGCGCGGATGAGAGCAAAGAAGTTAACTCCTGGGTGGTTATAGAATTCGCGATCCTCGATAGCAACTGTGGCCTGACGCATATAGGTCGAGATATTTTCACCTTCAACAACTAGACGATAGTCACCGTCACCCCTATCTTCCCAGAGGACCTGACCATTACGATCGAGATAGGTATTGACCGTTCCGGAAACTTTCATCTGGTCGAGACGGATTTCATCAAGATCTTTTTTGTAGTAAAGGAAGAGGCCACCGATGGCAATAACGGCGAGAAGGAACATAACAGCTGAGGCCTTGAGGAAGAAAAAGAGGCCTTTTTTGGAGAAGATAAAGTGGAAGACGCGCTTTGGGTGGAGTCTGGCGAAGAAGCGTTTGACCGGTTCTTTCGGAAGTTTTGAAAGTTCTTCGGCTTCTTTCCTAGCCCTAGCTTCCTTTTTGGCACGTGAACGATAAACAAGGGAGGAGTATAGATTCATTTTTTGGTCTTTTTTCTGGAAAAGAGAGCGGACAGAGCGCTTTGGGGATTTTGCGTCACGTTTGGTTTGAGATTTTTCAGATTTTGCCATTTCAGATTGCTCGTTTTTGGTTTTAATTGCTTCAGATTTTATGGTTTCAGATTTTACAACTGGATTTCTTGATCCAGGTTTTGCGATGGTCCTATTTTCAGCTTTTTCGGCATTGAGTTTTGCCTGATAGGCCCTAACCGCACGAGCTTCAGCTAGTCTTTTCGCCTGAACTGAGGTGAGTTCTGGCATTGTGCTTGACATAGAAGCTCCAGCACGTTTCGCGCTGCCAGTTTGACTATTTTTTCTCTGTTTTTCCATAGCGGTTTTATCTTTTTCCTTACCAGTATTAACCACCCTATCCTCCGTTTTATCGTACAATTTTATATAATTATACACTCGCTATGAAATAGTAGCAATATTTTATAAACTGTCAAAAAATCTTATGTTTTTATGTGGACTATGGACATAATTACGTATATAATAGAAATGATAATGTTAATGATTAATAAGATAGGCTTATAGATGATCAAAAGCATCACCAATAATTTTCTGAAAAAGAAATCTGCACCTATTATCTGCTTCTTTGGAAGTTTGCTCGTTTTTGCGATTATTCTTTTGGGGTACTCGAGTAGTTATGCGGCAATTGTCGACTATGGCCAAATTAAGACAAAAAATTATGCGGCATCGAACGGTTATAGTATTTCTTTGACCTATCCGGAATCGACAACTTTTAATATTAATAACGCCGAACACAATCCATGGATTAAAACCCAGTCACAGATTAAAGTTACGACAAATTCTGTTAGTGGATATAAGTTATATATCTCTTCTTCGGAGAAAAGCTTAAAAACAAGTGATGGGACGGCTGAAATTCCTTATGATAACTTGACGGCAAATCTAGTTCAGAAAACAGATATTTCCCCAGATACATGGGCGCTACTTTTGAAGAAGGGAGGGGTTGATTATGTCTTGCCAATGTGTGCGAATGACAACTTGACAGATAATTGTAAGATTAGCGAGAGTAATACACCAGTAACGTTAGAGGAATCGAATTTGATGTATGGACTCTATGTAGAT
>CAJZIB010000028.1 GCA_916049555.1 uncultured Candidatus Saccharibacteria bacterium
TTTTATTCGAGGATCATCTTGATCATCTTAATCCCACAGCTTTTTGGACCTCAAATAGTTTCGCTTTGGCGACTTGATTTGCATAGTTCTCACCTTCGTTTAGAAGCTCGCGTACTGTTTCGTCTGGGATGGCATTGGCTTTTTCCTGGAAACTAGTGAGGAACTCGGAAACGGTGGCGGCTACGTGCTTCTTAAAATCACCATAACGAGTTTCGCCGGCCCAGGTTGCGATGACTTCCTGAAGTGGTTGATTTGAAAGAAGCGATTCGATCTGGAGTAGATTGGAAATACCTGGTTGATTAAACATATCAAACTGAATTTTGGCAAATGAATCAGTGGTGGCGGACATAATTTTCTTGGCGGCTTGAGCTGGAGTATCAGACATCATGATCTTGCTATTTTCGGCAGCGGCGGATTTACTCATTTTCTTGGTTGGATCCTGGAGGTCACGAATTCTTAGGCCAGATGGCGTGTTTTTGTCTTTATCACTGAAGGTATTGTTGAGAGTTTCCATGAATTTGACTTGTTCGCTAGTTTTTTCTGGAATAACAAAGATTTCACCATATTTGCGATTAAAACGTTCAGCAATATTGCGAGTTAATTCAATATGTTGGAACTGATCTTCACCGACCGGGATGTAGTTTGCACTATAAAGCAAGATGTCAGCAGCCATGAGGATTGGATAATTAAAAATACCAACATTGGTAGAGCTGTCGCCGTCATGGCTTTTTTCTTTGTATTGAGTCATGCGGAGTGCTTCTCCCATGGAAGTGTGACAATCGAGAATCCAGCAGAGTTCAGAATGGGCTGGGACATACGATTGACGATAAATATGAATATTGGAATTTAGTTCGAGTCCAGCCGCAAGGTAGTATTTGAGCTCACGAATAGTGTTTTGCTCGAGATTACCTTCAACCTCGCTAATAATTGAGTGGAGGTCTGGAATAAAGATATTAATGTGATGGGTTTTTGAATATTTATTGGCGAGGCGGACCATTGGGAGAAGTGCACCTAGGAAGTTACCGAGGGTGATTTCGGTGTGAGTGCGAATGCCTGTAAGAATTGTTTTCATAGTAAAATTATACTTCAAAAATAGGGGTTATGCAAAGTGAATTAAGATCGACCCGGCTGTCGAAATTTAAAAAGGCCCCAAATGGGGCCTTGAAGGCGGAGTGAAAAGTGATTATTTCTGGTATTTCTCGTTGGTTTTGAAGATAAAGAAATCTTCATCGTAGTCGAGTTCGTAATGATGTTCATACTGATCAATGTGTTCTTTGATTGCATCTGCAGGTGCTTCGTCTCCTTGGAAGGAAACCTCGAAGTTGTAGTTGCTGTTCGGCTTGCTGATGACTTTACAATAAGCGCCGAGACTTTCGAGACGGTATTTGAAGCCGCTAACGCATTCTGCAGGCACATAAACACTTGCGATAAGATTTACTGCCATGGCTTTTCCTCCTTTGAATGTACTCCCGCCTTTTTGGAGTATAGCACAAAAAAGACTTCTCGATGGAAGTCTTTTGTTTTTCTCTAGGATGGTGGAGTATAAGGGATTCAAACCCTTGACCTCAGCAATGCGAATGCTGCGCTCTATCAGCTGAGCTAATACCCCAACACCTTAAGTATACTATATATTTTAATTTTATATATTTTAATTTTCGCGGATGGCTTTAATGATTTTTCCGAGAGTTGGCCTGGTGCCATACATTAATACACCGACGCGGTAGATCTTGGCAGCAATGTAGCCGATAAGGATGGTGGCGAGAATGAGGAAGGCGACCGAAAGTAGGATTTCAAGACCTGGAACTTCACTCATCGCAATGCGGGTGAACATAGCCATTGGTGAGGTGAGCGGGAAGAGGGAGAGCCCTTTCATGAGTTCGGAGTTAACGTCGCCACTTGTCATAGCATTGGTGGAGACTACGAACCCAGCAACAAAGATGATTTGGATTAGCATGACGACTGATGAAAGGTCTTCAATTTTAGAGACGGTGGAAGCCATGGCACCAAAGAGGAAGGAATAGATGAGAAATCCTAGGAGGAAGAAGATAAGTAGGTAGCCGACGAGTGAGGCTGGGAAGTTGAAAAGAGTGTTGATGACGGCGTTGGTCTCAAAATAGGACTTATTAATATTGTAGGAAATGAAGGCGGATCCGAAAATGGCGGTAATTTGGAAGATGCCGGCGACACTGGAGGCTAAGATCTTTCCAAACATTAGGGCGACTGGACTAGCACTGGTGATCAGTACCTCCATGGCACGAGAAGTTTTTTCGGTAACTACGCTCATAGCAACTTTCTGGCCAAACATCATAATCACCATGTAGAGAACAAAGACCATGACATAGGCGTACCAGAAATTTTTTGTGCCATCTTCACTGATGCTTTCGATAGTATGAGTGATGTTTGGGTTTTGAACTTCGGCGATCTGGGTGTCGTTTAGGCCATGTTTTTTAAGATAAGCGTGTGAATAGAGTGTTTTGAGGAGACTATCCATTGTGTTCAGGTTTGGATCTTGTAAAGCCGAGACATTGGCTAGGTAGGTGTAAGATTTTAGGTCGGATGATAGGACGAAGGCGAACTCGACAGACTGCTCCTTGATCTGTTTTTTGATTTCATCGACTGAATCGTTTGTAATTTTGACATTTTGCTGTGGAAAACTTGCGGCGATGGCCGGGAGGAGTTTTTCTAAGTTAGCATTATCAGATTTGACTAGAACCTCAGACTTTTTCTCTTCGCTTGATTCGGCATTTTTTGATTTATTGATGATCTCGCCGATGCGTGGAGCAAATAGAAAACCGGAGACCGCAAGAATCAGGATAAGAGTCGTGATGACAAACACCTTATTTTTGAAATATTGTGCGAGTTCATGTTTAAAAATTGTAAAAAACTGCTTCATGTTAGGCCCTTTCTTCCTCTTTTAGTTTTTCAATTTCTGCAATTTCCTTTTCGTCACCGGCATATTCAACAAAGATGTCGTTTAAAGTTGGTTCTAACACGCCGATGCTATCTATATCATATTCTTTGACTAGTTTTTGCATGACTTTTTGTTTTTGATCAGCAGATTCCATCTTGAAGACTAGATTCGTGCTATCTTGTAATTCAGTTTGATCTTTATAGTCAGCTTTAATCTTTTTGGCGTCTTTGGATTCGATTTTAAGCTTGTCACGCTGATAACTTTGTTTGATTTGTTTAATATTGCCCGTAATCATGATTTCACCATTTTTCATAATTAGGATATCATCACAGAACTCTTCGATGTAATTCATTTGATGGCTGGAGAAAATCACAATTTTATCTTGTTTGATTTGTTCTTTTACAACACTTTCGAGTAATTTGGCATTGACTGGATCGAGGCCGGTGAACGGTTCGTCAAAAACTACAATATCCGGGTTATGGGCGATGCTTGAGATGAGCTGAATTTTTTGCTGATTCCCTTTTGAAAGTGTGTCGAGTTGTTTGGTCTTATATTCTGCCATATTGAGGAAGTCAAGCCAGTAATTAACGGATTCTTCTGCTGCTTTTTTCTCCATGCCTTTCAAAGTAGCGAGATAAACTAGTTGGTTAAAAATCTTTTCCTTAGGATAAAGTCCACGCTCTTCGGGGAGATAACCGAAACTTACGGTTTTATAATCCAGAGGCTCACCATCTAATAGCACTTCACCACCATTGGCCTTAAAAACATTCATGAGGATGCGAATTGTCGTGGTTTTTCCGGCACCGTTGCGGCCAAGTAAGCCGAAGGCGCGACCACTTTTGGCGGTGAAACTAATGTCGTTTAGGGCAACTTTCTTGCCGAAAAGTTTTTTGATATTTTTAAACTCTAATTTCATGTTACTCCTTAATTTAAACCGGGAACCTTAAATTGTTTTGATAATGTGATGACTTCTTGATGAATTTTATCTAGTTCAGATTTAAATTCTGGTTCTTCTAAGGCCTCTTCGGTTTTGGCCTTTTGACAGATTTCCATCACTTGCTTCATCCAATCGGCAATCTGCTTCATCTCAGTTTCTTTCATACCACGAGTGGTAACGGCTGGAGTACCAAGACGTACGCCGGAAGGACGGAAGGCGCCACCTTTGTCGCCAGGGACGGCATTGGCATTTAAAGTGAGTCCGACCATGTCGAGGGCGCGCTCGAAGAATTTGCCATCGATGCCGAAACTATCTTTGACATTGGCAAGGATGAGATGGTTTTCTGTGCCTCCACCTTGAAGAATGAAGCCGTTATCTTGCATTGCTTTGGCGAGGGCTTTAGCGTTTTTGACAATTTGATTAGCATAGTCTTTAAAATCTGGTTGAAGAGCTTCCAGGAAAGCTACAGCTTTGGCAGCAATTACATGTTCGAGCGGACCACCTTGGGTACCTGGAAAGACGGCGCGATCAATCAGAATTGGAATGTTTTCTAGGGTGTGTTCAGGTTTTTTGAGTGGAGAAGCAACATTACCATTTGAAAGAATGAGTCCACCGCGAGGACCACGAAGGGTTTTGTGAGTGGTGGTAGTCATGACATGGAAGCCAAAATCTAATGGGTTTGGGTGTGCGCCACCGGCGATGAGGCCTGCAACGTGAGCCATGTCGGCCATTAGAAGGGCACCGACTTTTTGACCGATTTTGGCGATACGTGCAAAATCTGGGATTTTCATGAAGGCGGAATAGCCAACAAGGATGATCTTTGGTTTTTCAGTCTCAGCTAGGCGTTCAATTTCGTCGTAATCAAGATCGCCAGATTCGGTAGTGCCGTAAGAGATGAAATTATAGATTTTAGCGGAACGTGTGACTGGAGAACCATGAGTGAGATGTCCGCCATGACCGAGGTTCATGGCGAGAATTTTGTCACCAGGCTGGCACCAGGCAAAATAAACCGCCTCATTAGCATTAGCACCAGAGTGTGGCTGGACGTTAGCGTGGTCGGCATGGAACAGCTTCATGGCGCGTGAGATTGCAAGGCGCTCGATGCGGTCAACATTGGTTTGTCCGCCATAATAGCGGTAATTAGGGAGGATAGTTTCTTCGATTTTGTCTTCTCCCCAATCAAAATCTGAAAGTGGATTGCGATTTTTAATTTCGGACTCTTGCCAATCTAGGCCATCAAAAGAAGGGTAGCCTTCAGAGTATTTGTTGGTAAGGATGGAACCCATAGCTCGTAAAACATTTTCGGAAACGTAATTTTCACTTGGGATGAGTTCGAGCCCTTCAACTTGACGCTTCTTTTCTTGCTCAATTAGATTAAAAACTGGGTCTTGTACTGTATTTGTGGTATTTTCTAACATAACTTTACCTTTTCTGATTATTTAATTTTTTGATATAAGTTATGAGTGTAATTTAGTACATATTGACCTTCCTTTGTATCTATTTTATCACTGTTTTTGCCGAGTTCAGTTACCTGATATTTCTTTTTATCAAATTCTGGGAAGAAGACGTCTGCCTCCTGATCTTCGCCGTCCACTTCGGTGAGATAAAGCTTCTCGCAATATGGCAAGAATTGCTGGTAGATGGAGCCACCGCCAATAATAAAATATTCCTGCTCATCGTTTTTATGCTCCTTAATAAAATCTTGGAGGTTATGTAGAACGGTGACTTCTTTTGGGAAGGTTGGCTCTTCGTCTGGCGACAATACGAAATGTTTGCGACCTGGCAACATTTTGGGGAGACTTAAGAAAGTCGTGCGCCCCATGACGACAGGAAAACCTAAAGTGGTTTGTTTAAAAAATTTGAGATCGCCGGGAATTTGAAAGACTAGGCCTCCCTTTTTACCTAATTCGCGGTTTTTGCCGATGGCGGCGATGATACTAAAACTCATGTGACTCCTGTTTGGACTTAATATTATTCGGTGACTGGCATCATAATGCGGCCCTGATGTTTATAATCAATCAACTGAATATCTTTTAGTTCTTTTGAATTATCGAATTTGAAAAAATCGGTGATCTCAGGATTAATATAAAGTTTCGGGGCTTTAAAGAGTGCGCCGTCTTTTTTAAGTTTTTCGTCACGACGGCGGAGCTGCTCTTCTATGCCGGGGATTTGATTTTCATAGATATGAGCATCATTGATGATATAGGTCATGAGGCCTGGCTCCAGGTTACAGACTTTGGCGATTAGATGGCAGAGTACTGCGTACTGTGTGACATTAAACGGCATACCGAGGGGTACGTCGTTTGAGCGGACCGTAACAATGACGTTTAGTTTTTTATTTTCTGAGACGCTCCACTGAGTATTCCAGACACAGGAAGGTAGAGCGGCGGTCTTTAACCATTCATTCTGCCAAAGCGACATGATCATGCGGCGGTTAGTTGGATCGGTTTCGATGGTTTCGATGAGACCTTGAGTGAGTTGATAATGATTAACGATCCAGCCGTAAGCGGTACCGATCGTGTGGGCAAATTCCTTGCCAAAATGTTTGCCTTGGTAGTTCCCCTCTGTATCAATCTCCCATTGGTCCCAAATTTTAATACCACGTTCTTGGAGCCAGCGTACGTCATTACTTTGTGCTTGATAAAACCAAAGCATTTCGAGGACGGCGGACTTAAAGGCGACAAATTTGGTGGTAAGGATGGGAAATTCTTCCGATAAGTCAAATTGGAGAATTTGATGAGGAAGCCTGATGGTTGTAGTCGGTTTTATTGTTTGGGCTAAGTGATTCGGAAAATTTAATTTTGAAGACTCTCCAGTCGATTTTTCCAGAACTTTCGGATTCGTGGTGACCCGTTCTCCGGTAGTGAGAATTTTTTGGCATAGTGTTAGGTATTGTTCGTCAAACTTACTCATAGACCTCCATTTTGGTTAAGTATAGCATACTTCTTAAGATATTTAAAAAGCCCCAGCATAAAGCTGGAGCTTAGAGGTGTGATGAGTTCATTTCTTCTGGAACGTATGCAGGTCGTACTCTTTATCCGAAATGCCAAGTTTTGTGACAATTTCCTCCCAGTTGTCGTACCATTTTCTGCGGACATCGATGATGGCGGCGCGGATAATGTCAAGGAAAATCGGAAAATAGCTGTAGCGATGATAGTCCTTGATGAAGCCTGCAAAGAAAATGTCGACCAGTTTATCGCTGTTCATGATCTTTTCGTATTCAGATTCGCGCTTGGAGCCGGTACCTTCCGGGACATTTGCGTAATGCCCGCAGTGGTGATGCCGTTCATAGACAAGTCCGCGCAGGATTGCGTCTGTTTTATCGGCAAGTTTGCAAAGTTCATGTACTTTCAAGTCTTCATCAGTTAATTCCTGAGGTGACCCGTTAAAGATATCGAAGTCACTTAAGATGGCTTTTTTTACATCATTAGGGAGATGTAGAATATTTTCGTTCAAACAAGTGTATTCGGCCAGATTGATGGCCGCTTTGTCCCTTGTGCCATTATCAGGCGTATCGCCGGCAGTTGTTTCTCCAAGGTCGTGAAAACGCATTAATCTTTTGCATCTTGCATAAATCTCCGGCGATCCTTCATCTGGATAAAACATTTCCATCAGCTCGATCAGGGTCATAGTACCAAGTGTGTGCTCAGCCACTGACTCCGCCCTTGAATAGTCCTCAGCGTGATTGTCGTCACTATGGCAGCCATAGTTGGTGAAGCCGACACGCAGTATATAATCCTGTTTTCTGGTGTTGGCATAGGTCTGCCAAATGTGGCAAGAAGCATCCTTGTAGTTCTCAGAATACATCATGGTCGCAGCCCCCCTTTTTTCTAGTTTGCTCTCTAAATTAGTTACGGAAAATACATTCACCTCAATCAGAGGTGCTGCCGGACAATTCAGCCTGACCGTCCTGGTGTACTCCGACTTCACTTGGTAAGTGCGGTCTGAGTAGTTGAAACATCTTTGACTCATTTTAAACCTCCTAATGTACTATTAATAAAGACCGGGCAATCCAGTCTTAATATTATCGGTATTATAGAACTATATTTTAATTTAAGCAACCATTTGCGGTTTTGTGCTTGTGCTTGCAAAATATGCTGTTTAATTTTAGAATATGTTTTAACTTATGGATCTTTACAAAAATGGAGGTGGTTATGTTGGAAAAAGAAATGTCTTTGGAAGATCGTGAAGAAGTAAAAATGACAAGTACTTTTCTGCGCGGTTTTGCTAGTGCGGGAGGGTATGTGCAAATTCTATCGGCACTTGGCTATGCGACACGGAAACATGCGGGACAGTTCCGCAAGAATGGGAAGCCGTTCATCTTGCATCCGTTAAAGGCGACGACTTATGCGATTTCTTGTGGAATGAAGGATGATATTCTTCTGGCGGCAATTTTGCTGCATGATGTGCCGGAAGATACATTTACGCCGGTGACTGAATTACCCTGTAATGATGAGGTGAAACATGCAGTGGAATTGATGACTTTTCGTCGTTGTGATGGGGAGACGAAGCTGCAGGCCAAACGTCGATATTATGCGGGGCTTTTGAATAGTAAATATGCATTGCTCTGCAAGGCGTATGATCGCGTAAATAATATCTGGACATTTTGTGATCTATCGCGCGAGGCGATCATCAAGAATGTGTATGAGACGGAATTTTTCTTGATGCCGTTACTACACAAGGCGAAGTCAATCTGGCCTGAGTTTGCGGATCAAATCAGCGGTCTGCGTGAGATTTTTCGTGGAACTATCTATATGTATTCAAAAACATGCGGTTTTGAGGTACCTTGCGAAGAACCGTCGGACGATGAGTGGTCTGAGATTCTCGGAAGTTAGGGGACAAAATGTCCCCTTTTTATTCTATTGTGATATAATATATTTGTCGGGGGATTAGCTCAGTTGGCTAGAGCGCTTCAATGGCATTGAAGAGGTCATGAGTTCGAGTCTCATATGCTCCACCAAATATTTCGCATGAAGGCAAC
>CAJZIB010000029.1 GCA_916049555.1 uncultured Candidatus Saccharibacteria bacterium
TAATTTTTATAAAATTAATACGGCAAGTAATGAAAAAGGAACAGAAAATGCCAAAACAAAGAAATAATAAACATAAGAAAAGCATTCTCGAACTAATCACAGCTGTGGTATTGTCTTCATTACTGACTTTATCGCCGTTATTTAGCTTGGTCTCGCAAAAAAATGATGTATATGCTGATGGTTTTTCGAATGCAGACATCATATTGTTGGAGGCAATCAAGAATGGTCTCAAGAAATGTATTGACAACGGTTTTCTTAAAAAAACAGAGATCCCAAATTCAAATGACTTAAAAGCCGAAAAACTTTACAATAACACCGGAGATGTAAGAAAAGAGAACTTTGTTGCGCTGCCATATCGTTACGGAACTGGCAATACGCTCAGTGATGGTGGAGTAAGCTGCAAAGAATTGTTTGAAGGTTTTTCTGGTGGTGCAAGTAATTCGTTCAATACTTATCTACAGCTTGGGGGTTCCGGGGCGCCAACAATTACAAATGGAACTGACCCGACAGAACGAAAAAATGCATTCCTAGAAGCGCTAGGTTATAGTTCTGATGAAAGCGGAAATAAACAAGCGACTTGTGGCAAGTTGGTTTACTCTGTTGTGAAAGGAACTATATCTACGGCGAATTTTACTAATACGATTTGTGTGAGTACGGATGCGGAAGGAAACATTGTGTCGTCTCGTGGTGCTGGAAAAAATCTTAACGAAGATGATTTCACAGATAAAGGTGGGGCCAGTAATCAGAACCTAACACTTAAGTATGAAGATGGTGCCATAACACTCAAGGTAGATACTTCAAAAGACGTCGGTAACTGTACATTAGGTCCAGCAAAAGTCTATTCTAGTCAAAAAATTAAGAATGGCAACTCAAGGACAAACGCAAAAGACCTTTTTAATAATTTTTTTGACAGTATTCCAGCAAACTCATTGAGCGATGCGCATTCAGAGGTAATTGGCTCATCTAATGATTTTGATGTAAACGGAGCGCCCGCAGTTCATGGTGGATGTGTCCCTAAAACCCTTAAAAAAGAGCTTAAAGCCGACTCTGTTTTGGTCAGAACTAGCGAATCAAAAAGTTCGGTTAGTGCTGAAAATACCAGCACCAATAGTGACCTAAATGCTGCCATGGGTAAGCATTATAAATATACAGGATCTCCTGACTACGACAAGTTGATGAAAATCCTGGTACCAAATTATTCAGCCCCTGATGATAATACTACAGCACTCGCTAGTGCCTATAACTGGTTTTATCTCCTAAATGATGTATTTAATGGAATAAGTGTTGATAATTCGATCAAGTGTAATAAAACACAACCTAGCAACGGTATCTATCTTAAATACTATAATCGATCCGATGATGATCCAGAGAAATTTGAAGAAGAATATTGTGCACTTGATGAGGCTGCACTTAATCAAAAAAATACTACTGTGATTATGTCGGATGGTGAAGCTGGAAAGGTTAACGGTGCATTAAGGTCGAGTAGTGGGGTGATGATTGGGCTACTTACAGCTAGAGATGTACTAGACAATCTAAATAGACTAGATCTACCTTCACTCTGTGCACAGGATGGAAGTTTTCCGCTCTGTCGTGCTAACCCTTCGGAATGTCAAGAAGATCCTACAAAGGAGGATTGCCGTAATGCTAATAATGCTAGTGAGACTGGAGAAGACGGGCAAAACGGCGAGCAGGCTGTGTGTATGCAAAATGCGGGTGCCTTAGGCTGGATCATCTGCCCTCTGATGTATGGTATTCGAGACGCTGCAAATGGTCTCTTTGAGAAAGCAGTGACACCACTCCTGCGTGTGCATGAATCAGTTTTAACGGGATTAAATAGTAATTCAAATTCACCAATGTACCAAGCCTGGTCGTTCTTTAGGAATGTCGCTAATATTATGTTTGTTATTGCCATGCTTTTTGTGATCTTTTCACAAATCACTGGATTTGGTATTGATAATTATGGCATAAAAAAGATCCTTCCTAAATTAATCGTAACTGCAATTATTGTGAACTTTTCATATATTATCTGTGGTATTTTTGTTGATTTATCAAACATCTTCGGTGAAGGTATAAAAAATATTTTTGAGTCCGTTGCAGGTAGCACAACTGCTACAACCGAAAAACTTGGCGAGAACGTAGCAGCCTTAATTAATGAAGTAGTTGGTATGATCGCTACGGTTGCAGCAGCTGGAGGTGCTGCAGCTTTAGGATTAACCGCTGTAAATGCAGTCACCTCTGGCTCTCTACTAACAATTATCTTCCCAATCCTTGCCTTCATCGGATCTGCACTCATGGCTGCATTCTTTGCAATGTTGATGTTGGGCCTTCGTCAAGCACTCATCATTATTATGATTGTTGTTTCGCCAGTAGCTTTTGTTCTCTATGCCATACCAAATACTAACGGCTTATTCAAGAAATGGTTCCAGTTATTTAAGACTCTATTAATGCTATTCCCTGTATTTTGTTTCATGGTTGGTGGTGGATTCTTAGTCTCAAATATCATTATTAAAGCTGATAGTGATATCTTTATGAAAATCATTGGTGGCCTAATCAGTATTGCACCATATTTTGCGGTTCCATCGATGACTAAAAATGCCATGAAGGGTTTTGATGGCGCTGTCGCCGGGCTTGGAACTCTACAACAGAAGGCAAATAATGCTGGAACGAGTATTAATAAGAAAATTACCAATTCTGATGCAATGAAAGATTCTATGCAAAATGCCCAAATTGGTAAAATGCAAAGATATGTTGATAAATATAGGGGAACGGATGTATCTAAATTACAGCCATGGCAGAAAAGAAGATTGAGTAGCGCTGTAGGGTTTCTCAATAAAGACGGTCGTAAGACTGCAGCAATTGGTGCGGCAATGAAGGAATATGACTACAATAATAGTCAAGAAAATGTTGATAGGATTAATACTGCAGAAATGAATGCCCTAAATGATACTGTAAAAAGTGACTTAATGAGCTCATATAAATCTGGAAACCTGAGTACTGATGAAGCGATCTCGCAGCTAAACGTCGCTCAGGGATATGATTACTCAACTGGTACCGCTGAGGCAAATCGGGATAATGATAATAGAATTCGCGCACTCAGTTCTTACCTTGCTTCAACTAAGGATGGACAAAAAGCACTAGATGAGTTTATGAGTACTGGTAGATACAATGGCAAAACCATGAGTACAATCATGGGTAATTCATCTAAGCGAGCAAAGGCCGTGATGGGTAGGAATATGATCGACAATCATGCCAATTTACGAGATAAGTATCAGGTTGCTTTTGACCAATTCGAAAATATGAGGGGAAGTGGAGAAATCGAGAGTATGACCGATGCCACTAATGGTCAAGCTGCACCTGGACAAGCCTTAAATTCTGAATTCAAGGATTCCCTATCGAATGTTGCTGGTAGGATGGATCTCGACGACGAGAATAAGCTGGGCAAGCAAGACTTTAGGAAATTCTACAATGAGAAAAATGGTGTATCAAGTGCAGTCTTTGGGACGAGTGATACTGAATTTAAGAAGCTACAAGGTCTTGCAGATGCACGTATTAAGCAACTAAAATCTGATACAACTCTAATTTCGGGTCTATCGGACGAAGAGAAGAAATTCCTTTCACTTTATAGCACTGGTGGTGTAGACGCTAGCACGATTAGTAACGTTCTATATATGAAGGACGCAGGTGGTACGGTTACAGGCACTATTGAACAGTCGTAATATTCGGTTGAATGACGCCCAGGTCTCTGAACCTATAGCCTATAAAAATAATACCTCCAGTGAGGTATTATTTTTTTATCGAATATGAGTCCCTACTTCTCTCCTGCAGCAGCTAAAACATTTTCAAACAGCACCCCCACAGTCAATGGACCAACGCCGCCGAGCTTTGGCGTAATTGCCGAAATATCGCTTCGTTCGCGAATCTCATCTGAAATGTCGCCAACTAGCTTACCGCCCTCACTTGCCGTTCCTGCATCGACAATCACCGCGCCAGAACGAACCATCTCTGAAGTAATTAAATCTGGCGCACCAGTTGCCGTCACGATAATTTCATATTCTTTCAGCTTTGAAAAATCCGAACCACGATGAAAAACCTCGACCTCGAGGCCAGAATTCTGCCACATGGAAATTAGTGGCTTCCCCACCAACTTACCGCGCCCCACCACCGCAATTCTTTTTCCGGCAAGGTCAATATTATATCCAGTAAGTAACCAGTTAATTGCCGTCGCCGTCGCACTGTCAAATCTTCCGCGTCCAGATAGGCCATCAACGTCTTTCTCTGGCTGAATCAAAGAAACTACCTCCTCAGTAATCTCGCGGTCAACTAGCGGCAGCTGCACAATAATTCCAGACACCGTCTCATCCAGGTTGGCCTCAGTTACAACTGCAACTAGCGCTTCACGTGTCGGCTCAACCTTCGCATCAACCACCTCGACGCCAATATCCTCTCCGTATTGACGCTTCAGTTTTACGTATTTCTCAATCACTGGATTATCCGAATCGCGAATAATCACCAGCTTCGCTCGCTTCTTATTGCTGCGCAAAATCTGCACCAGGTGCGCCTGCCTCTCTTTAACAAACCCCACCAGTTCTCGTCCGTTCAATTCTTTTACCATTTATTCTCCAATTTCGTCTGGCTCTTGTTCAATCCTAAAACCAAACTTCTCAAACACAATATTCGCAATTTCTTCGCGTGCCGCTGCAAGATCAGCATAGGTTTTTGCGTCCTCATTAATTAAAATCAGAGCCGCTTTCTCGCTTACCTTCATACCGTGGAAGACCTTACCTTTAAGCCCCGCCTCTTCGAGAAGCCAACCAGAGTTCACTAAATTAGTACGTTTTTCAGGAGAGTCTGGCCCCACCTCTTTTGCGTTGCGCCAAACTTGGATTCCGCGAGCCTCCGCCTCGTCTGCTTCCTCATCGGTAAGGTAAACATTCTTGAAAAAGCTACCAGCACTCGCAATTTTTTCAGGATCAGGCAACTTGCTGTTTCGTACAGCCTTCACCATGCGAGCAATATTGAGTGGGGAAAAATCCGTCTCGTGATGTTCATCTACATAGGCCTGCAGGGAACGATAAAATGGTGGATTGAGCTGCCCCTTCTTCACGCGAACAGTTGTGGCGTAAATAAAGTAGCGTCCGACATTTTCACCAGAGTTAAAAATCGACTTGCGATAGCTCATCTTCATTTCACTAGCTGGAATTACCACGAATTCACCGGTTTTTGTGTCATAAGCATCAACAGAAACAATCACCTGTGTCACCTCTTGGCCATAGGCGCCAATATTTTGCACTGGTGCAGCGCCTGCAGTGCCTGGAATTCCTGCCATCGCCTCGATTCCGGAATATCCACGCTCGGAAACGTACGTCACAAGGTCGTCCCATTGCTCGCCGCCATAAGCCTTAAAATAAGCTATGTCGCCATCTTTAGAGTTTTCACCCTCGGAGATTTTACCTTCGGAGCTTTCACTCTCAGAAATTTCGCCCTCAGAACTTTCAACTTCAGGCCTCTCGACTTCGGAAATTCCCATAATGCGATCGAGGATAATCACTCCGTTGAACCCCTCATCTTTTGCAAAGGTATTCGCGCCGCCGCCGAGTACGCAAACTGGTAGATTGCGTTCCTTGGCAAACTGAAACGCCTCTGGGATTTCTTCCTTTGAAGTTACGGTAATCACAAAGCGTGCTGGTCCACCAATTCTCATGGTTACGAGATTTCGAATCGGCACATTTTCTTCAATTTTCAACATTTTCCTCCTCTTTTGTGAGTTATAATACCTAATTTTAACATAGATTGACAAAAAGCATATTACATTGTATAATAATAATGCTTAGATACACTACCTAGGTGTGCTACGTACATTTTAGGTAGTCTTTTTGTATCTTGTCAGAGTATGAGGAAACCTCATCGCAAGCCACGGGCTCTGACGTAGGAAAGGGGAAGATATGGAATACAAGGCATCGAAAGTCAATGGCAAGAAGTACATCATGCAGGAAAATGGTGAGATCATCGGCCTCTACCTGACTGGTAGAAGAAAGACCTATGGTCTGAACGACACTGTCGAGATTAAATCGATAGCGATACCTGAATCGGAGGAAGCTGCAGATAACTCAGACGATTCCTTAGGTACGGTTAATCCGGACGGTACGGTCACTCTGGGGAAGGCATTAGGCTCCACCACTCAGCTTCAAGGCTCCGTTATTCAGATTCTCGGTGATGACGACAGCGCAGACTTGATTGTCCGCACCAAAGACAATAAGCTCCACAGTTTTAAGACTGAAGAAGTCCATCTGGCTGGTGTCAGTAATGCCACCTTCAATGCTCGGCGCAGATTATTTAAGTCGGAACAGGAATGGATCGACGACCTCTCGGATGTCTGCCGGAAGTTTGATGACCTGAACAGAAACAAGCATTGGTCGGAATCGTATCCCGTGGATGAAATCGTTGAAATTTATGGTGTTATGCAGCGACTCAAGGAAAAGGATTATGGTCAGTGGGAAGACAGCGCCATTAAGGCACGCTTCAATGCCGTCTGGGCCGAACTTCGCGCCGCCTACAGTAACATCCTGATCAATGACCGCGATGATGATTCTAAGGATGTGAATCCTGACGAATCAGAATCGAACGGCTAAGCTGTATATCTTAACGGCTAGGTCGCAGCATTTGGCGTCTGAATCACTTAATCCAAACTTCAAAAGCTACCAGAGTCCCCAGCGTCTTGCTGGGGATTTTTCTTCCAAAAGATTTTACCCTAGTCAGCACCAGGGAATTATGTTAAAATATAACAGATAAAGAAAGGCACAAATGGCAGTTAAGAAAAAGAAAATTGTGATTTCAAAGCTTAATCGTAACAATAATCACAAACACAGCGAGAAACGCAAACGCAATAAGTAATTAAAAGTTCCCCTAGGGAACTTTTTTAGAATTAAGATCGGAATTATTTACTTCTTAGGCTTCACTTTATAGAGATAAAACGAGTGATAGAGTTTTTCGTATTTTACGCCCGGAATATCAAATGCGTTGGAAATAAAATACAATTCCTTGCCAAGTCTGGTCGCCTCTTGTTGAACTTTTTGAAAAATCTTCTCCACGTCACGTGAGTCGCTAAATGTATATACGACGGTCGTATTTTCCGGGAACTTATAATTTAGGTAATTTTGGCAAACCACCTTCGGTAATGGCCTTATCTTACGAAGGCGAATCCTGGAGAGGAAGGAAAGAATTGGATGTAATTCAATGCCAAGTGTCTGTGCTCCCATCTCAGCTCCAACTTTCAAAACCACTCCGTCTCCCGACCCCATATCGATCAATAAATCTTTCTTGCTGAGCGGATATAATTTCTTAAACATTTTGCGAATCTCCGCCTCCAAACTCGGTACGTATGGCGCCCCAAAAAATACGGTAATCCCAAATATAAACGCCAGTCCCATAATAATTAAGGACAAAATATGTATAATCTGAAAAAAATTAGAGGAAAAGTGGTTCATAAAATTATTCATGAAATCGTTCATAACTCTATTGTATCCCAGAAACTCATGAAATTATCTATAATCTACATACGGTTTTATTCCGCATGTGGTTCTAAAAGCGCGCTGTGGTGGATTCATGAAATCGAAAAATCGCGCAATATGTGCTAAACTAAAGATGTTGCACCCGTAGCTCAGTGGATTAGAGCATCTGTCTTCGGAACAGAGGGTCGTGGGTTCGAATCCCTCCGGGTGTACCATACTTAGCGGCGGAAGCCGTTTTTTGTGTGTGATGGAGAAAAAATAATCTGATTTTATAGACAAAACTACTAAAAAGTGGTACTATATCTACGAGTCGGGCCGGTAGCTCAGCTGGTTAGAGCACGAGCCTCTTAAGCTTGGTGTCGTGGGTTCGAGTCCCACCCGGCTCACCAACAGGGAAACCTGTGAAAAAAATCAGATTCGAAAATAAAAATAAATGGTGATTTAATTTCAAGAATCACCATTTTTTATGCAAAAAATGCTATATATTATATATGATGACACAACGGACATTCTCTTGTGGAGATTGGAGGGAGAAAATGACTAAAAATATTGAAGTTGAACATAGTGGACCGTTAACTAATAAACAAGCGAAAAAAATGATGTCATTTTTTGATGAACATGGCGAGAAGGTCACAACTAAACATCGGGTTCTTATTGATTATTCTACTTTTCTTGGTGATGGTTTGAAGCATCGCAAAAAAGATATTCGCCTTCGTATAACAAATGGTGAGCCAGAGATTATCGTAAAGCTTGGTGACTGGACAAGTTCAAACCACCGTAAGGAACTCTCAGTTTTTACTGAACGCGGTAGTTTTGATACTCTGGTACAGATTTATGCTGCGCTTGGTTATAAAAAAGGTATGCTTTGCGAACGAATAACTGAAGTTTATAATTACGATGATATTGAATTCGCTATTGTTGAGGTTCCTGGTAATAGTTTTCATTTCGAGGCAGAAATAATGGCGGATGAAGGTGGCATTGAAGCCGCTAAGAGTCATATTCAAGAGGTTTGCGAGGAACTAGGTTTGGAAATATTTACAGACGAAGGCTATATTGCATATATTGAGAAATTGAACAAAGAAGCAAACGAAATATTTGATTTTAATAATTATACTGAAA
>CAJZIB010000030.1 GCA_916049555.1 uncultured Candidatus Saccharibacteria bacterium
TTTCGCGGAGTGACTGGAGTTCAGACGTGTGCTCTTCCGATCTTCGCCACTTTCCTTGGGCTTTATCTCGGTATTATCTTCCTTATTTCCAGTGCAGCTATCCTTGCATTAAAAGAGCTTTCCGAGTCGTCCGATAATCGTGAAAAATATATGGTCCTAAGACGTTTAGGCGCAGACGAAAAAATGATTAAACAAGCATTATTCAGACAAATTGCCATTTTCTTCAGTACTCCACTATTGCTTGCTATTATTCATTCAGTTTTTGGTTTGACATTCGCCCTTAATATCCTTAGCTATATTGGTACTGACGGACTATCATCTTCAATCATTATGACAGTTGTTCTTCTAGCAGTCATTTACGGTGGTTACTTCCTCCTCACCTACTTCAGTAGTAAGCGCATTATTTCAGAGAAACAATTACGCCGCGATTAACATAGCTATCAGCAAACAATATCTGTAGAGAAAATAGAATTAATAAAAAATCACGGATAAAACAGATAGTGAAACATCTAGCCCCTCATAGAAGGGGCTTTTGTTATAATAATATTATGAATTACAAAATAGTTCTCGCAAAAAATATAAAATATTCCGATATCCGATCAGAAAACAAAATTGTATTTTTATTGGATAGCAAAAATCAACTTCCTACTTTCAACTCCCAGGGAGGTGTAAGGCGGCAATTTGAAGAGCTTTTTAAAGCAAAAATTCGTTTCGGCTATATTTTTTTCAAGCAAAAAAATAAAAATGCTATTTTTGCATCAGCAAAGATAAAAAGCTTCCAAAAAATTGGCACTATGTCCCATACTCAAAGCTAACTAAGGATAATTGTCAAGATTTTGACGTAATACATCGTGCCATGCAGAAGCTCGGCTATATCTCCGATTTTCTGGTATAATTGTCTCATGAAAAATACACGCGAGGATATCTTGCATCTAGCAAAACTTTCCAATCTATCCCTCGAAGAATCAGAAATTGAAAGTTTGCAGCGAGATTTAGATAATATTGTTGGCTACATTTCACAACTAGACGAATTAAATACTGAAGGTGTTGAACCAACCTATCAGGTTTTTGAAATGGAAAATGTTTGGCGTGAGGACGAAATCAAACCTCAAGATGCCACCCGTGAGGAGCTTTTGAACCTAGCCCCTGCCGCAAGGCAAGATATGATTCAGGTGCCAAAAGTACTCTAGTTTCAGAGCCCAAATAGAATACATCCATTATTTTGAAATTATTAAAGGAAAATCAAAAATGAAGATCGCAAGTAAAGAACTTTCCGCCGTCAGCTTGGTAAAGGCAGCTTTTGAAAAAGCTCGTCAGTTCGCCAAGTATAATATTTTTGTCTCTCTTGCAGATGAAGAGAAGGCTATTAAGAAAGCCGAAGAAATTGATAAGAAAATCGCCGCCGGGGAAGAGGTTGGCCCTCTTGCTGGTGTGCCATATGCTTTGAAAGACAACTTCCTGAGTAAAGAAGGTCACACCACGGCTTCTGCCAAAATCCTCGAACCATTCCAGTCACCAATCGACTCCACCACTGTTAAAAAACTCGAAGAAGCTGGTGCTATCATGATTGGTTGCACCAATCTTGACGCCTTTGCACACGGTTCTTCCACAGAAAACTCTTACTTTGGCCCAACTCATAACTCCAAAGATTTTGACCGCGTTCCTGGTGGCTCTTCTGGTGGTTCTGCCGTTGCCGTTGCGCTTGATATCGTTGAATTTGCAACTGGCACCGATACTGGTGGATCTATCCGCCAACCAGCCTCCTTTAATGGCATCTATGGACTAAAGCCAACCTATGGCACGATCTCTCGCTACGGGGTGGTTGCTATGGCCTCCAGTACGGATTGTATCGGCTTCTTTACAAAAAATGCAGAAGACATGGACCTTCTAATGTCGATTTGTGCCGGTCGTGACGAAAAAGACCTAACCAGCCTCCCAAGCTATTATAATGACGAGTCTCAAAAATATTTTGTACCAAAAATTGACCCTAAAACTGCTAAAATCGGCATTATCAAGGACTTTAGAAATGATTCAATCGACCCAGAGGTCCAGCGTGTGCTTGACGAAACAGTTGAAAAGTTAAAATCAACCGGCCATGAAGTCGTTGAACTCTCAATGCCTGCCCTAAAATATGCCCTTGCCGTATATTACATTGTTGTGCCAGCAGAAGTCGCTTCAAATCTCTCCCGTTACGATGGTATCCGTTATGGTTACCGCTCGGATCGCGCCAAAAACCTTGGTGAAGTCTTTGGCCTTTCTCGCAATGAAGGCTTCATGCCAGAAAATAAACGCCGTATTATGATTGGAAACTTCGTCTTAAGTTCCGGTTTTTATGACGCCTATTTCAAAAAAGCTGAACAGGCTCGCACTTTGATTATTCAGGAATATCAGAAAGCCTTTGAAAAGTGTGACTTTTTACTCACCCCAGTTTCACCATCTCCAGCCTTTAAACTAGGCGAAAAGGTGAGTGACCCGGTTGCCATGTATTTTGAGGATGTGATGAGTGTGCCAATCAATTTAGCTGGCCTACCAAGTTTGGCAATTCCTGCAGGAGAAACTAAAGATTCTCAGTTACCAATCGGTCTTCAAATCATCGGTCCAAGGCGCAGCGATAGAAGCATCCTTAGTTTCGCTAAGACCTTAGAAGAGGAGGTGAAATAATGCCAACTTCCACGCTTATTCTTTTGATTGCCATCCTCATCGTCGGAATCTTTGTTTTTATCGCCATCTCAACGACTGGACGCCGCGCTCATAATTTTGATGTCGAAGAATATCAGACTAGGTTTTTAAAAATTGAGAACTCTCTCACTCGTGAAAATAAATTATCCTATAATGTCTCGGTTATTGAGGCTGACAAGTTACTTGATCGTGCTCTGATGGAACTTGGCGTGCCTGGTAAGACTATGGGCGAACGACTCAAGGCTTCCAGTGGCCGTTTCTCGCAGCTCAACTCGGTTTGGTATGCCCATAAACAGCGTAATCAAATTGCACACGAACAAGATTTTAGTCTAGATTATAATCAAGCAAAACATACACTCGCCACCTTTCGTCAAGCTTTAAAGGATCTCGGGGCAATCTAATCGGAGGAATTTATGACAGAACCAAAATACGAAATCACCGTTGGTATCGAATGTCACGTGCAGCTCGCTACCAAAACAAAACTCTTTTCAGAGGTTGATAATGATGCGCGTGGCAAAGAACCAAACTCATGTGTTTCACCTGTAGAATATGCACTTCCAGGTATGCTGCCTCGCTTAAACCGTCAAGCTGTAATGATGGCAATCCGTGCCGGTCACGCCCTCAATTCAGAAATCAATCTTTTGTCGCGCTTTGATCGTAAACATTATTTTTATCCAGATTCACCAAAGGGCTATCAGATTACTCAGATGTATCAGCCAATCATTGGAGCTGGTTTTGTAGAGCTTCCAACTGGTAAAAAAGTTCGTATCGAGCATGCGCACCTTGAGGGCGATGCAGGTAAGCTCACGCATTTTGATAATTATTCACTCGTTGACTTAAATCGCGCCGACACACCGCTAATCGAAATCGTTTCAATGCCAGATATCCACTCAGCTCGCGACGCTCATGACTACTGTAAAGAACTTTGGCGCTTAATGACTTTTGCGGGCGTCTGCTTTGGCGATCTCTATAATGGCAACATGCGTTTTGATGTAAACATTTCACTTGCTGAAAAAGGTAGTAAAACTCTTGGTAAACGTGCAGAAATCAAGAATCTCAACTCCTTCCGATCGGTTGAGCGCGCCATCGAGTATGAATATGAACGACAGAGTAAAATGCTAGATAATGGCGAGGTGATCGTTCAGGAAACTCGTGGTTGGAATGACGCCACCGGCAAGACCACTTCTCAACGTTCCAAAGAGGAAGCGCAGGACTATCGTTATATGCCGGAACCTGATCTTCCGCCAATTCGTCTAACTGCTGAGCAGGTAAAGAAAGAACAAGAGAGCATGCCGCTGCTCCCAGCCGACTATCGCGCCACTCTTGGCATGATAGTACCTCAGGATATCTTGGAAATCCTCCTTGATTATAAACAACTTGTTGATAAGTTGGCCGAGCTTAAGACTGAATATGATATTCAGGGAGTCAGTAAGGAAGTTAGTAAAAACTCGATCCTCAAGATCTCCAACCTCTTCACGTCTGTGCTCTTGGCTGAAGAAAATAGTAGTCTCCTAAACGACCCACTCCCAAGCGCCAAGCAGCTAATCGACCTTTGTAATATGATTGCAAAAAATGAGCTCTCAAGCACCAGTGTCAAAGAGGTCTTCCTCCGTTTCTTTGATCAAGAAATGCGTTTTAAGGATACTCGCACCATTGCTAAAGAGCTGAATCTGATTCAGGAAAACGACCTTGGTGCCGTTGAGAAAATTGTTGATGATGTGCTCGCCGACCCCAATAATGCGCAAGCTGTCGCTGATTTTAAGGCTGGCTCAGAAAAAGTCCTCGGCTTCCTTGTTGGACAAGTTATGAAAGCTTCACGCGGCAAGGCAAACCCAGGTATGGCACAAGAAATTCTCCGCAAAAAACTCGCCTAAACCATTAGAGTTATGCTAGAATAGTAATACAAAAATTCAAGACCACAAGAAAGAATAAAATGAAACTATATACAAATGAAATTGTTTTTCGTGGTCATCCTGATAAAGTTTGTGACCAGATTAGTGACGCGCTTCTTGACGCCTTCCTGGCAGGAGATAAAGCATCCCGTTGTGGTATCGAAGTAATGGGCGGCAAGGGAAAAATCTTTATTACTGGTGAAGTCACTTCTAATTCAGAAGTAAATGTTGAAGAAGTTGTCAGGCGCGTACTTAAAGATGTCGGCTATATTGACCAGAATAATCGGGCGATCAATGTCGTAGAATCTGGTAATCCTGATGAGTTTGAAATCGTCAATAATCTCGGCAAACAGAGCCATGATATTGCACTAGGTACCAATGACGAGGTTGGTGGTGCTGGCGACCAGGGCATGATGTTTGGTTTTGCTTGCGATGAAACTTCCGACTATAAGCCAATCGCCATGCAATTACTCCAAGACTTTTCCAGGTTTTACGATGAGCTTCGCCAGAAAGATACGCGATTCCTTCCAGACGGCAAGACTCAAATTACAGGCATATATGATTCCAATATGCATCTAGTGAAAATTAAAGATTGGACCATTAGCTATCAAAATACTGAAGAGGATCGCGAAGTAACAGATAAAATTCTGATGGATCAGGCTAGGAAATTGGCAAAGCGATATAATCTAGAGGTCGAGAAGTTCCTCGTTAATCCGACCGGAAAATTTCTCATCGGTGGCTTCCAGGGTGATGCTGGACTCACTGGTCGCAAAATCGTAGTCGATAGCTATCAATCATTCGCTCCAGTAGGCGGCGGTGCCTTTTCTGGTAAGGATCCATCAAAAGTTGATCGCTCTGGTGCGTACAAAGCTCGCGAAATTGCTATTCGCTATCTTAAGGAGTATCAGCTAGCACGCTGTGAAGTACAACTTTCTTATGCTATTGGAATTGCTGAGCCACTAGCTATTTATATTGTTGGTGATGGCAAGAATATTGATCCAAAGCCAGAACTTTATGCTGAATGTACTCCAAAACAGATGATTTCTGATTTAGATTTACTAAATAAACGCTTTGAAGAAACCGCTAAATTCGGCCATTTCTAGAAAAGCAACTTTATTTTTGACAGAGAGCATGGTAAAATATCACCAACGTCTTTTTGCCGTATTTTAATTAATAAAATATGGTAATACACCGCAAGGAGACAAATAATACTAAACTAAATAAGGAAATTCATGGCTACTGAAAATCATGATTTAGCAAAGCTTCGCAATATCGGTATTATTGCCCATATTGACGCAGGTAAGACCACGACCTCCGAGGCAATTCTTTACCGTACAGGTTTGAAACACAAAATCGACCTCGTTAAGGGTGATACTGGTGGTGCAACTACTGACTGGATGGAACAGGAAAAGGAACGTGGTATTACTATTACTTCCGCAGCTGTCACTGCCCACTGGAAAGGCTACAAGATTAACATTATCGATACCCCAGGTCACATCGACTTCACCGCTGAGGTGGAGCGTTCTCTTCGTGTTCTCGATGGTGCTATCACCGTTTTCGACGGCAAGATGGGTGTCGAGGCTCAGTCTGAAACCGTTTGGCGCCAGGCTACTAAATATGGTGTCCCACGTATCTGTTTTATTAACAAAATTAACCAGATCGGTGGTGATTTTTACAAATCTCTTGAATCAATTCACAAACGTCTTTCAAAAAATGCCGTAGCAATTCATTTGCCAATCGGTTTCGAAAAAGACATCTGCGGTGTTGTTGATCTTGTCGACATGAAGGCTTACACCTACAAGGAATATGCTGACCACTCACTCACTGTTGGCGAAATTCCAGCTGACATGCTCGACAAAGCAAAGAAGGCTCGTGCTATTCTCGTTGAGGAAGCCGTTTCTGCTGATGAAGAACTGATGAATAAATACTTCAACCAAGGTGAAGAAGCTATTACTGAGGCTGAACTTAAGGCTGCTCTTCGCAAACGCGTTCTTGATGGTGACTTCTTCCTCGTTACTGGTGGTGATGGTCGTGGTGTGATCGTTGAAAAGGTTCTCGACCTCTGTGTTGACTACCTCCCATCCCCACTTGATCGTGACCTTGGGCAGACCGTTGGTACTGATCCAAAAACTGGCGACCAGGTAATTCGCAAAGCTGACGTTTCTCAGCCACTCACCGCTCTTGCTTTCAAGATTGCTTCCGACCCATTTGTTGGTAAGCTTGTCTTCGTACGTGTTTACTCAGGTATCCTAAAATCAGGTTCCTACATCTATAATGCTACTACTGGAAACAAGGAACGCGTTGGTCGTCTTGTCCGTATGTTTGCTGATAAACGTGAGGAAATTACTGAAGTTGCTGCAGGTGATATTGCCGCCATCGTCGGTCTCAAGGAAACCACTACTGGTACCACTCTTTGTGATCCAGCTCATCCAATTCTTCTCGAGTCTATTGAGTTCCCAGAACCTCCAGTCTCTATCGCTGTCGAGCCAAAAACTAAGGCCGATCAGGAAAAAATGGGCCTCGGTCTCGCTAAGCTTGCTGAGGAGGATCCAACCTTCCGTGTCCACACTGATGAAGAAACCGGCCAGACTATCATTTCCGGTATGGGTGAATTACACCTTGAAATCATCATCGACCGTTTGAAGCGTGAACACAATGTTGAAGCAAACACCGGTGCTCCACAGGTTGCCTACCGTGAAACTATTCGTGGTACCGCTGAAGCTCAGGGTAAACACATTAAGCAGTCTGGTGGTCGTGGTCAGTATGGTGACGTTTGGATTAAGTTTGAACCAAACGAGCCAGGTAAGGGCTTCGAGTTTATCGATATGATTAAAGGTGGTGTGGTTCCTCAGGAATACCGCAAACCAGTTCAGCAAGGTGTCGAAGAGACTCTTAACGGTGGTGTCATCGCTGGCTATCCAGTAGTTGATGTTAAGGCTACTCTCTATGATGGTTCCTACCACGATGTCGACTCTTCCGAGCTCGCCTTCAAACTCGCTGGTAGCCTTGCAACTCGTGAAGGTATTAAGCGTGCTAAACCAGTGCTTCTCGAGCCAGTCATGAAGCTTGAAGTAACCACTCCTGAAGAATTCATGGGTGATGTCATTGGTGATATTAACTCCCGCCGTGGTCGCATTGAATCTATGGAAGATCTCCAGGGCGGCGCAAAACTCATTACTGCTTTTGCTCCTCTTGCTAACCTCTTCGGTTACACCTCTGATCTCCGTTCAATGAGCCAAGGTCGTGCTGCATCCTCCATGGAGCTCTCACAATATGAGGAGGTTCCACCTAACGTTGCACAAGAGATTATCGAAAAACGTAACAGTTCTAAATAATCTGAAAGCTTAAAAAAGAGACTAGTAAGACTAGTCTCTTTTTGTTTCGAAAAGGAAGTAATATAATAACACTAAGCATAAACAAGGAGTAGCTATATGCAAACCACTTTTCTCTGGTTTAAATCAGATCCATACGGTGTCTACTTTTATCTCTGTGATCAGATTGAACTGATTATATTTACTACAATAGGACTAATCACAATTTTTGTTAGTCTATTGCTGCTCATCGTTGGAGAGAAGCAAAAAGCACTAAAACAGTTTTTGGTAGGATCACTCGCAGTTATATTGCCAATCGTTTTTAGTAATGAATCACATCACGTAATGCTTGAACCAATTCGTAATATTCTCTGGTATCATGCCACTCACGGAGCGATGATAGCTATAATTATCTGCCTAACTCCCTTGTTTATCTTTTTCCCGTATACTGCATATATGACAATAGTGGTCTTAAAGAAAATAATCAAAAACCGTCGTCATAATAAAAACTAGAACAGTATTTTACTCTTTACTTTAGCTAGAGTTTCGTCTAAAATATAAGATATAGACTTTTGGGCTGGTTAATA
>CAJZIB010000031.1 GCA_916049555.1 uncultured Candidatus Saccharibacteria bacterium
ATTTCTAAAACCCCATACGCTACCCATACTCGCCCTGATCAAACCGTCAAAATTTACGAAATGATCGTCGATGAGAATTATCCAGAATCTAGGCTTCAAGAAGAAACTCGCGCCAGTAATACTATCTGTAATGGCACTGAACATTGCAATCTAGTCCACGAATTTTCAAAAACCATAAACACAAGCGGTAATTTTTCCGGTGAAAAAAATAATACTGAGTTATACGAACGCACCATCCCAGACAATCTCCCAGGCGCTGGTCTTGGTAAAAAATATTGCACCCGCTCCGTCATCTGGCCAGCCTCCTCTCACGACTCAGCCGAAAACACCATCGAAAATAACACCAGTGGCTCCGCGATGAATGGCGGCAATAATCAATATCACATTTCCGCTGCCTCCTGTGTCACACTTGCCAAGAAGCCAAACTTCCAGGTCCTAGGTGGAGGTATCTATACCAACGGGTCCATTATCACCTCAGTTTCCAACAAAGCCGTCGGTGGCGGTCTCGGCGCCTACCCATCTGCTGCCACTAAACTTTTCGGTTCTTGGATGGAATTTGGTGCACTAGCTGCTGGCAAAGTTAACGGCTTTGGCACTGGCGCTATTCAAGGCTACGAAGAAAATTACAACTTCAATCTGCCAAATGGTGGTGCAGATTCCGCAAGTAACCAAATCGCCTTAAGTCCACTCACGGTTTCGAACGATAATAAATCTGGCGAATCTGGTATCTCTCGCATCGGTTCCGCCGTTCTGGCCCGTCTCAAAGCTCGCTTCCGCGATACTATCATCCGAAATTCTTCTAACACCATCACCAGCCTCACCTCTAATGAGACCTCTGCGAAGAACTATCTCGGTCTCTCCCAGCTCTATCACCAGGGAGACACCAGCCTTAGCGCCATGAATAGTACCGCTAATTTCTATCAGTTCGATCGTGGCGGCAACCTTATCGCAAGAAGTAATAACACTGGTGAAAAGCTTATGAATACCCTCGCCATGTTCGTCGATGGTACCCTCACGATAGACCGCAATATCAATATCGCCCACGAAACCTACAATGCTGTAGATGATTTTCCACAGGTCCTCATCTTCGCCAAGAAAATCAATATCACTAGCAACGTCACTAATATCGATGCCTGGCTGATTCTCGATGAAGATTATGGCGATAACCAAATCGACACCTGCTCCGATAATCACTACCCGAATGCTCTCTCTTGTAACGAAACCCTCACCATCACCGGCCCAGTCTTTGCTAGAAAGCTCGTCTTAAACCGCACCGCTGGCTCCCATACTGGTGGCGGCCGTGCTGGTGCTCACCCACTTCAAACTGGCCCTACCGGCACTTACTACGCCGAAGGTTCCATCCATCCAGCCGAAGTCTTCACTCTTCGGGCCGATGCTTATTTCTGGGCCTACCGCCAATCCCTCAGTGGCGGCCAAGCCTACATGGTCTACTCTCGCGAGATCGCCCCGAGGTATTAGAACGCATAATACATCCACACACCTCGAAGATATTCGCCCATCCTACATACACAAGGTCGCCCCAAGATATTAAAATCCGGATTTTTCTCTATACAAAATCCATAAATTATGTCATAATATATAGAATGTTAAGAACTGGAAAAAAATTTAGTAAACCATCACTCTCTCGCGTCATCAACGGCGATGTAGTTTTGAGCGAAAAATCCGAAAAGCAACCCCGCATTCGTCTCGACCACACCCTTGTCAAGCTCCATCCTGAATTTAATCGCAATACACTGCAAAACTTTATTAAGCTTGGCTATGTTCTTGTTGATGGTCAAGTTGCCACAAAACCAAACACCCCACTAAGTGAAGATTCAAAAATTGAACTTAAACTTCCAGAGGCATTGACTAATCCAGAGACAAAAATGGAGGAGGCGAAAAAAGTTAAACCAGAAACAATCTATGAGGATGAAAATGTCGTAGTCTTCAACAAACCAGCCGGCTTACTCAGCATGGCTAAAGGCGACTATTGTCTTGAACCAACCCTCGAAGATTACGGACTTCTCGTACACCGTCTTGACCGCGACACAAGCGGCATTGTAATTTTGGCTAAAAATCCAGAAACCCAAACTCTCCTTAGGAAACAATTTCAGGATAGAAAAACCCATAAAACCTATTACGCCATTGTTGAAGGTCGTCCAAAACTCGACAATGCAGTAATCAATCTCCCGATCGCACGCAATCTCAAACACCCAACCACTTTCATCGTTGAAGCTGGCGGCAAAGAATCTGAAACTTATTACCAAGTTTTGAAAACTCAAAAGTTTACCCATCAAGACGTTCAAAGAATCCGTAAAGCCCTTGAAAAAACAGGATTCACCGGCACTGAGTTTAAAGAAGGTAAGACTTATTCACTAATTGAATTGAAGCCAACCACCGGTCGCACGCATCAGCTCCGCGTCCATCTCAAATATCTTGGCACCCCTATCGTAGGAGATCGCGTCTACGGTTCCGCCAAGCCAGACTCCACCGATCGTCTCTATCTACACGCTAAGGCGCTTGAAATCACCATTCCTAAAAGTGACCGCCGAACTTTTGAAGCCCCTCTCCCACCAGAGTTTAATATCTTTGAAGATTAAGAGGGAAATATGTTCCTCGAAAGCCTCACAAACCTAAAAAATATCATCGACACCTTCTCCACTACAATTTTTGTAATCGATCCCGAAACCGAGCTAACCTTGAGCCCGGCAATTAAAATCGTCCCAGAAACTCCGAGCTCTCTCATCTCCATCGATGATGTCAGGGAGATGATTGCCATAACCGGCACAAAACAAACTAAAGAGCTATATTTTATTATTAAATACGCAGAACAACTCACCGATTCTGCCAGCAATGCCATTCTCAAAACCGCCGAAGAACCGGGGAATCATATCCATATCATCATGCTCACCACTCACCCTTCCCGTCTTCTACCAACCATTCGCTCTCGTTCCATGCTTTTTTATATCAAAAAGACTAACTCTCTTTCCATTCCACCGTCCGTCTCCCCAGAAATAATGGATTATGCCAAAAAACTATTAGTCGCAGATAAATCTACTCTTCTCACTCTCGCAGAGGAGCTGTCAAAGAAAAAAGCTAAAAAAACTGACGGTGAAGCTGACTCCGATAAGTCTTATATTCTCAAAGTTATTGAGACCACCATCGAACTCGCCTATAAATCCTACTTCAAAACAAAAAACCAGCAGTTCCTTAAAAAAATCAACGGCCTCAGCACCGCTTATGATAACATCGCGAGAAACGGCAACAAAAAACTCCAACTAGTCGCAAACCTCATCTAAAAACCTCATCTAAATACTATTTTTCAATCCCTCCCAAATATGGTAAAATAAATCAATATGTTAGGCGCATTACTAATTCTAGGTTTTGCAATTTTCCTCGCTTTCTTCGAGCCAGTTCTTGCTTCTAGAAAATTGTTAAATAAAGATAATACAAAAAAATACGACGCAGAAATCAAAAAACTTTGGACCATCGCCAAGGATAGTATGAATAGTAGTAAAACCTTGCGTGCCGAAAAAGCCCTGCTCACCATCTTGAAGCTCGATGAAACCAATGCAGCAGCCTACAACCGTCTCGGTATTCTTTATGCTAAAGCCCAAAATTACGATGAAGCTATCGAATGTTTTGAAATTGCGCAGTCTCTCGACAATAATCCAATGTCATTACATAACGTTGGGCTGATTTATCTTGAAACAGGTGCCTTTGAAAAAGCTACCATGGCCTTTCAACAAGCATTAAAACTTGATAGCTCTGTCCCTGCTCGCTTTCTTGCGCTCGCAAAAGCCGAAGAAAAACTTGGTCACAAAAAATCCGCCATCGAAGCTCTTGAATCTGCTTATAATCTCGATAAATCAACCACCACTTTAAGACAGATTCTCACAATTTATGAAGAAGCCGGCGATCAAGAAAATATCGAAGTTACCACCGCTCGCATTGAGCAACAAATTGCCGCCGACGCGCTCAAAAAAGCAGAACTAGAAAAAGCTAAGAAGAAAGAAAAGAAGATTAAAGAGACCGCCCCAGTCCGCATGTCCAGGCCGCAACCAAAAATCATTTATCCTCGCGCTAACACCCCAATCAAAGCGCTGAAGAAAGCTGCCATAAACTCATTAAGTAAAACCACTAATTCTGCTGCCGCAAAAACAAAAACACCAGCCACTAGACCCGCAGTTGCCGCTAGTCAATCTGCAATGATTAAGCAACCTACTATCGTCAAAGATCAAGGTAATAGTCTCAGCAATACTACCTCGCGCGACAAAAAACTCAGCACCACAACCTCGTCTTCCCATCGCGCTGACAAGCGCCCACGCATGATTCAATAACGTTTTAGGTCTTTTTAGACCTTGCATCCCGCTTTTATTTTTGGTAGAATAAAACAGTAAGCCGTGTTAGCTCAGTTAGTAGAGCAGCCGCCTTGTAAGCGGCAGGTCGTCGGGGCAGAGCCGACACACGGCTCCATGAGTGAAAACTTATGGAAAAATTTATTTTTCCAAAAGCTTGAACGAATGGAGTTGGGTGTACAAAAGTACACACGGCTCTTTTGAGTGAAAGAACAAATAGAACATTTATGTTCTATTTTTATTTCGACGAATGACCTATGCGTACAAGGTACACACGGCACTTTTGAAGAAAAGAATAAAAATCACTTACATCGTTTTCTATGCTAAAATTATATAAACAACTGGAGGTGGTCATGGTTAAATCAAATACCGATAATAAGCAGTCTGAAACGATTTCAGAAATTTCATTAAGGCTCAAGCAAAAATCCGCAAAAAATCGCAAAATCCGAGTGCGACTCACACACCCGTTCAAACGCCCAACCCATTTTACGGCTCATTTCATGTTTTTCCTTCTGGTGCTCGTCTCGCTCGTTTTTAGTTTAGCCTACCTCAGCAGTCGTGGCGAAAACACTGACCTAATTGCAACCACAAAAAGCCTTATCTCAGACCAGAAAACCTACGAGAAAGATTTCACATCCGCAGGATTCGATATTGAAAATCCGAATATCATTCTGAATCCATACAAAAATTCACCTCTCACCGCACTTTTTATTTTTGAAACCGAAAACGAAGTTTCTCCAACCGTTACAATAAAGGGCCGAGACGAAAAGACCACCATTTCTCACCAGTTCGAAAAGACAAAAAAGCATTTCCTCCCAATTTACGGATTATACCCAGATACCGAAAACATAATTCACATTGCCTATGAGGAGCCAATTGAGAAAAAACTAGATTCAAATCTCTCAGAAGAGGATAAAATAGTTCTCAAGAGTTTAGTCAAAACAGTTGATCGCGAATTCAAAATCAAGACTGATCCACTTCCAGCTGGCCTACCTCAAGCAAGCGTCAGCAACCTAGACAAAGCTGAACTAAATTCCGATTTTTATTTCTTCAGCCCAGCCACCAAAAATAACAAGATGGTCGCTTATGACATTAATGGCGACATCCGCTGGTATTTAGCCACCCCAGCACTCTGGCAGAACACAAGACTAAATAATGGCCATCTCCTAGTCAGTACTGAGCGCCTTTTCAGCGCGCCATATTATATGACCGGCCTTTATGAAATAGATTTACTTGGTAAAATCTATGCTGAATATTCACTCCCTGGCGGCTATCACCACGATTATTTCGAACTACAAAACGGCAATCTCATCGTCGCCACCAATAATTTTGAAAATTCCAATGACACCGTCGAGGATTACGTAGTAGAACTTGATCGCAAAACTGGCAATATCGTAAAAACCATCGATTTGAAGAAAATTCTCAAAACCGATGACGGTAAAAGTGAAAATTGGACCAAGCAAGACTGGTTCCACAATAACTCAGTTTATTATGACCGGCACACCAATTCACTCATCCTCTCTGGTCGTCATCAGGACATTGTCGCCAGCATCGATTATACAACTGAGAAAATTAACTGGTTATTCGGCGACTCAACCAATTGGTCATCCGAATATCAAAATTATTTCTTAAAGCCTGTCGGAGATAACTTTGAATATCAATGGTCTCAACACGCCGCCAAACTTACCCCAGAAGGATATCTCTTCCTCTTTGATAATGGCAATAATAAATCAAAAGATCCAAGTTCCTATGTTCAGGCAGCAAACTCCTATTCACGCGGGGTACTCTACAAAATAAATGCCGAGCAGAAAACGGTTGAACAAATCTGGCAATTCGGCAAAGAACGTGGCAGCGACTTCTATTCACCATATATTTCTGACGTCGACTATCTTAGCAAAGACCATTACCTCATCCACTCTGGCGGCATCGTTAAATCAGACGGTAAACCATCTAATCAGCCAGCCGGACTCACCGATGGAAAAGTCACTCTACTTTCCGATACCGTCGAAATTAAGGATGGTAAAATAATTTTTGAAATAAAATCACCAACCAATAACTTCCGTGTTGAAAAGATGGATGCCTATACCGGAGTGGACTTCGCACTCATCGACGCAAGGCGTCTCGGTACTCTCGGAGTCACCGAAGTCTCTGGTAAAAAACAAGGCGTCATCACTGATACCGATGTCGACCAAGAATTCCTAAAATATCACAAAATCACACTCAAAAACGAAGAAGATCGCCTTGTCTTCTCTGGACAATTCAAGCGTGAAGACCAGGTCAGAATCGCTCTCTATCGCAACTTCAACACTAATTTCTACAATCTCAAGATTAGCAAGAATCCTCTCACTGCACTTTGCGTCGATATTCTCACCGAAGACGAGGATCAAAACGGCATTATGGTCACAAAATACATCAATAAAGACGGACTTCGCGGAAATTATTCCGTCTATATCGAGTATAATGGTAAATTATATAATACAGGTAAGTACTTCAATGCAAACTAATCAGCCAAAAATCAAAGTTGATATTAAAACTCCAAATGCTGCAAAAACCAAAAAGCGTCTAATTTTTGCCGTCACTGGCGCAGTTTTCTGCCTCATTTGCGGTATGCTCTATTCACTCAGTCTTAATTTCAAGCAAGAAAATAATTCCAGTAACAAAAACACCCACGCACAAGCCGCCAAGAACTCCAACCAAAATTCGAAGAACTCAGACAAAAAATCCCAGAACTCAAGCACCAATAACTCAGAAACTGAAGAGTCCGAAAGTTCTAGCTTTAAGTTTGCCAAAAACACCGAAGCCGACATCAAGTCCTCGAAAGATAAACTCAATATCTATATTTTCTGGGGAGACGGCTGTCCGCATTGCAAGCATCTCGCAGAATTTCTTGGCGAGAAACAATCCGAAATTGGCGATAAGATTTCACTCTATACTTTTGAGGTCTGGAAAGATAAAAATAACTTAGCCTTCTTGAAAAGTTTTGGGAAATTCCTCGGCGAGAATCCAAAAGGTGTTCCATATATAATTATTGGCAACAAAACCTACTCAGGTTTCTCTGAAACTGATGAAGAAACTAAGCAGGAAATCATCAATCTTATCAAAACTGAAGCAAGTAAGACCGACAAAATTGACAAATATCAAGAATACAAAAAGTCCAAATAAATCTTGATAATCCCATCTATCCTTGTTATAATAAACCTGTTCACGATATGCTTGGCGCGAGCCAAATATCGGAATGCGCTAGGCAAAGTGCGAACAATCACCTAGCAATGCTGGAGTAGTCTAGCGGCAATGACAAGAGACTGTAAATCTCTCGGGTTACACCTTCGTAGGTTCGAGTCCTACCTCCAGCACCATAAGTTCATTAAAATCCCCAGTCAAATTGATGTGGGAATTTTTATATGCCGCCTTAGCTCAGTGGTAGAGCACTTCCATGGTAAGGAAGGGGTCTCGAGTTCAAATCTCGAAGGCGGCTCCATGAGAAGAAATAAAAAAAGAAGAGTTCGAAAGAACTCTATTTTTATTTTTAAAATATAAAATTTAGAACTTGTTCTATAATTTTAGGTTTTAAAAATTAAAATACAGAGCGGAGCGATTCTTTTTTATTTCAACGAATCAGACGCCTGTATGCGAAGCATACTAGGCGGCTATTATATATGGTACAATATAGGTATGCATTTATCCAGATCAGAATGAAAAAATCATATCTGCGTATGGCTGGATTATTTTGTAGAAAAACAACCATCCTAAAGTCGGGCCTGATACATAGATTAATCTTTTTATAAATGATGATAAAAAATATATTTTAATCGTAGTCGATTATAATAACGATTATGAGTTCGATGTTTTCCGCATCTGTTATATTAGGTTTCATAAAAACATTGCATAAAATCAATATCATTCCTAAAACATAATCTGCTTTCGTCCGT
>CAJZIB010000032.1 GCA_916049555.1 uncultured Candidatus Saccharibacteria bacterium
GCAAAAATGGAGAGGGTACAATTACCTTAAAATTTGACCCGACTAGTGACACGGCAATTTCCGCTAAACGTCAGGATGGTTCGGATTACGTAGTGGAGGGGATAGATGAAAAAATCGAGAAAGTGGGCGTAATGCGCTTTATTGAAGATTTTACCCACGATTTTGAAATCCACAAGGGCGGGACCTGCTTCAAGAGATAGGGTTTAACTTTAACTTTAACTTCTACTTTTACTTTTTAGTTTTACTTTTCTTTTACTTTGTAATTTTACTTTGTAGTTTTTTATGTTAGTGACTTTTTCTGATGGAATTATTCAATAATACCACCACCCACACAGATGTCCCCAACATAGAATACTACAGATTGGCCGGCGGCGGGACGCTTGAATTCAGTGTCAAAGACAAGGATGGCAGTTTTAGTTGTATGGTCAATTTTTAGTAGAGCGGTTTGCAAGCTGGCGCGATGACGAATACGTACATCGACGTGGCTTGGCAAATTGACTATCTTTCCGGACTGATCAAAGAGTGGACGCAAAAATACATCTTTAAGTTTTAGTTCTTTAGTCCAGAGATCCGGATTATTGATATTACGCGAAACATAGACGATATTCTTGTTCATATCTTTATCGACAATATAATATGGCAGACCGCCGCTAAGACTTAAGCCGTGCCTTTGACCAATTGTATAGAAAATCGCACCCTCATGAGTGCCAACCACTTCCTGTGTTTCACGGTCTACGATTTCGCCAGGATTAACCTCAAAATATTCTTTGAGAAAGTCGCGAATCCCCACTTCCCCAACAAAACAGACTCCCATTGATTCTTTTTTATAAGCATTGTCTAGGCCGGCCGCGGCAGCCATTTTTTTGACATCTGGTTTAAGAAAATTGCCTAATGGAAAGATAGTATGTTGTACTGCGTCTTCAGAGATGCGATAAAGAAAGTAGGTTTGGTCTTTATTTTCATCGACAGCCTTCAGGAGGTTTTTCAAATCAGTGCGTGCATAATGTCCAGTTGCAATAAGGTCCGCCCCCTGTTCCTTGGCAACCTCATAAAACAATTTAAACTTGATCTCCTGGTTACACATAATGTCAGGATTTGGAGTGTTACCTTTTTTAAATTCAGAAAGCATGTAATCTACGACTTTTTGGTGGTATTCTTCCTCAAAATCAAAGATACGGAAGTCGAGATCAAGCTTAGTAGCCACCCGCTTAGCATCAGCAAGATCTTCCGCCCATGGGCACTTCATGCCAGGGAGGTTGCGCGACCAGTTTTTCATGTAGACGCCAACCACATTAAAGCCTGCATTTTTGAGAAGAAGGGCTGAAACAGAGGAATCTACACCGCCAGACATACCAACAAAGACCGTCTTTTTGGCATTCTCCTGCTTTTCGGCTTCGGTATATTCCTGCATACTTTCCTTTCTTAATTTTTATCCATTTTTAGATTTTTAAATATTCACTTTTAATCTATTAGCTTCAGGCGTCTTGCTTCCAAGTTGACTACTTCAGCAAGATTATCGGCAGCCGTTTTAATATCTTCGAGGGTAGTATCTTTACCGAGAGTAATGCGGAGAGAGCCAGCGATTTCTGAATCCGACAACCCAATAGCTGAAAGGACGTGAGATTTTTGCCCCTTGGAGGCAGCACAGGCGGCACCGGTGGAAACATAAATGCCGCGGTCTTCTAATTTAAAAATTAAACGCTCAGCATCAAACCCATCAAAGCAGACCGGAATGAAGTTTGCCAGTTGGTGTTTCGGATTCCCCAGCCAGAGTGGAGTAATTTTGGATTTTTGTTCAATAATTTCACGAAAAGTTTTAGCTAAGACTTGATACTGTTTACGACTACTTACGAGATGCTTTTTTGCGAGTTCACTGGCGACTGAGAAGCCGACGAGATTTGGCACATTCTCAGTACCGGAACGTAGTCCCATTTCCTGTCCACCACCAAAAGTGATGGGAGAGAGTTTAATCCCGCGCGCGACATAGAGCGCTCCGATTCCCTTTGGCCCATAAACCTTTGCCGCATTGATCGTTAACAGATCAACGCCGAGCCTAGCAACTGAGAGATCAATTAAGTTCATTGCCTGAGAGGCGTCGGAGTGAAGATAGATCGGGGTGAGATTTTTAGTTTTTAGACGCTGGTCGCGAACCTCTTGCAAAATGCGGCTAATGTCCGAGAGCGGCTGAATGGTGCCCAGCTCATTATTAGCTAGCGCAACAGAGATTAGAACCGTGTTATCTTTTATTTTTGATTTAAGATCTTCTAGATCAATCAGACCAGAACGATCAACTTTTATTTTCTCGTAGTCACATGAGAGATTTTTGGCAGATTCACGCACGGCTGCATGCTCGGTTTCAAGAATTAGACAATGAGCGATTTGATAATTTCGCAAGACCGTGAAGGCAAGATTAATTGATTCTGTGGCGCCGGCAGTAATGGCTAGATCTGGAGATTTGGCACCGATGGAATTAGCTAGGACGGCTTTTCTCGCTTCATATTCTTCCCTAATATGTTTGGCTGGGAGATAGGAGGCGGAAGGATTATAGAACTTTTCCGTAAAATAAGGTTGCATAGCGGAAAGCACCCGCACATCGACTGGCGTGGCGGCAGCATAATCAAGATAAATCTGTTTTATTTGTTTGGGAGTATTTTCTAAGCCTAATTCCATAATGTTTTCCATTTTTTAAATTTATCTTTCCAACTATTTAGATACCGAACAAGGTCTCCGTGTTGGCTGAGGTAATTTTAGCAATTTCAGCTTGAGGAAGATTCATTTTTTCCGCTAGCCAGTTTGCAATGTCTTTAATATGACTAGGGTCATTAGTTTCGCCACGAAATGGAACCGGAGCTAAAAATGGCGCGTCAGTTTCGAGTAGGATACGGTCTAGCGGAGGCATCGGAAGGGTGGAATAGGTTGCAATACCATTCACGCCAATATAAAAACCGCGGTCGAGAGATTTTTTTAAATTCTTTTTATTGTCGGTAAATGAGTGAACTACGCCACGAATTTCCTGACCGCTAAAATTATCAAGTACAGCAAAGAAATCATCAAAGGCTTCGCGCACATGAAAGATCAGTGGAAGATTGGAACGGACTGCGAGGTCAAGCATCTCTTCAAGTAATTTAATTTGAGCGTCGCGCGCATCCCGTCCGTAATGATAATCCAGACCGACTTCACCAATGGCAATTGGTGGTTTTTCTAGCTTTAAAAAATCTACAACTGGCCTTGCATTTTCACATTCGGATGGATGGATACCATAGGACCAGAAAAGCTGGTAGTTTGGATTTTGCAATACAAACTGAGCGGCATTTAGGGAATCCTGGTGATCAGTGCCGATACAGACAATTTTCTGCACCTGATTTTCGATAGCTTTTTTAAGAAGCTCGGGCTGCTTTCCTGACGCAAAAAAGTCTTGGTCATGTAGATGACAGTGTGAATCGATGAGATATGCCTGTTCCACCACGGTTTTTTCCTAGTTAGATTTAGCTTCGCGCTTTCGCTTAATTGGGTCAAGTTGACGCTTCCTTAAGCGTAGACTCTTTGGAGTGACTTCAAGCAACTCATCGTCAAGAAGGAAGTCAAGACATTGCTCGAGGCTGAGATTGGTGTAAGGAGTGAGCTGGATGGCACCATCGGAAGCGTGGGTGCGCATATTGGTGAGCTGTTTTTCACGACAAACATTGAGGTCGATGTCATCTTTCTTGTTAGAAAGGCCAACAATCATTCCCTGATAGACTGGGACCTGTGGAGGGATAAAGAGAATACCACGAGCCTGCGCCATATCGAGTGCATAGGCAGTAGAAGTGCCAGACTCAAAAGAAATCAACACACCATTACGTTCTGGTTTATATTTACTTTCAATCTCACGATAGCCTTTTGGAATAGAAGACATCAAGACGGTTCCCTTTGTGGCGGTCATCAACTGGTTGCGAAGACCAATCAGTGCAGCGGTGGAGATTTCATAAGTGAAGCGAGTGGCACCAGTAGAAGTAAGCTCCTGGCTGATGAGTTCTGCTTTGCGAATTCCTAATTCCTGAGAAACAGCGCCCACGTATTCTGGAGAAACTTCGATCGTAAGATCTTCGAATGGTTCACATTTTTTACCATCAATTTCTTTATAGACTACTTCTGGACGGCCAGCTTCGAGCTCATACCCTTCACGACGCATAGTTTCAATCAAAACTGAAAGATGTAACTCACCACGACCGGAAACCTTATAGCCAAGACCATCCTGAGCAATTTTAAGTGCGATGTTCGTCTCAAGTTCTTTATGAAGGCGGTCGGAAATTTGCCTGGAGGTGGTGAATTCACCTTCCTTACCCTTGAGCGGGCTGGTGTTAGGACCGATATAAATACTGAGAGTTGGTGGCTCAAGCTCGATGGTTGGGAGAGCTTCTGGGTTGTCGCCAGTAGCAATAGTATCTCCAATATTGGCGTCCGCAATACCAGTTACAGCAACGATGTCGCCGGCAAATGCTTCCTGAACCTCTTCCTTACCAAGACCACGATAGACATAGAGGCGGTCAATTTTAGCATTTTCAGAAGTGACTTTTGGCTCACCATTTTCGAAAGTCGTCTTCATTACCTTCACGGACTGGCCGTGCTTGATTTTGCCACGATGAATCTTACCGATGGCGTATTTACCGAGATAATTATCAGCAGCAAGAGAGGCGACAAGAAGTTGCAGACCCTTGCTCTCGTCGGCATCGATTTTTGGAGATGGCATATCATTAATAATGGATTCAAAGATGACATGGAGATTTTCATCAAGATCAGTAGTTTTTCCAGCCTTACCATCACGGGCAACGGCGTAATAAATTGGGTAGTTGAGCTGAGATTCATCTGTTGCAAGTTCCAAGAAGAGATCAGAAATCTCATCCTTAACTTCCTCAATGCGAGCAGCTGGCTTATCAATTTTATTAATGATAACAACTGGCTTTAATTTGAGATCGAGCGCCTTTTTTAGAACGAATTTAGTCTGTGGCATTGGACCTTCCTGAGCATCAACTATAAGAAGCACGCCGTCCGCCATATTGAGGGTACGTTCGACTTCACCAGAAAAGTCGGCGTGGCCTGGGGTATCGATAATATTGATTTTATAGCCATTATAGTGCACGGAAGTCTGTTTGGCGGTAATAGTAATACCGCGCTCGTGTTCCTGATCACCAGAGTCCATAATGAGGGTCTGGTTCATTTCCGCCTGATTATCGCGGAAGGTGTTTGATTGTTTTAGCAAAGCATCAACTAGTGTTGTTTTACCGTGGTCAACGTGCGCAATAATCGCAACGTTGCGAATTTGTTCCTTATTCTCCATAGATTCGCCCTTTTATTACCACAAAATATCAACTTAAATATCAGTTTGTGATAAGAATATTAATATTAAATTTGATTTATCATAGCATATTTTGCGGTTTTTCGATAGGATAAGCGGAATTTAGCACAAAAAAACAGCCTCGCGGCTGTGTTTTTTTCAAAATTCTGGTGAGTCGGGAGGGGCTCGAACCCTCGACACCGGGCTTAAAAGGCCCGTGCTCTAACCAACTGAGCTACCGACCCAGAAGTCTTTTGTATTATACCGCCATTTTCCGGTTTTGGCAATATTTTTTATTTTTTCTTCTTATCTTCAACAATTTCAGCTTCCTTAATATCCTCAGTGAGATATTGCTTGGCAGCCTTCATGTTTTTAGCAAAATCTTTAACATGCTTCTTTAAGATGAAAACATTAATTAAATCAGACACGCCATACACCACTAACATAATTCCGACAATCATGATAGCAACTGCAGTGGAGGTGATTGGCTGGAAGATAATCACACAGCCCGAGACAACTGAAATAAGGTTCATTAAAATTGAAGCCGTAAAGGCGGAGTTGGAGATTTCACGCAAGGCAAGAGTCATGCGGATTTTGGTCAAGCTGGAAATGACAACATAAAAGCCAATGGCGATTGGAATAATACTGAGTACGCCAGGGTTGGTTAGAATAATCAAGCCGAGTAGGATAATAAAGGAGCCGAAGACAGTTCCGGAGAGGAGGCCAGTTTGACGCTTGCCGGCGAGATCGGCACTAATCATGCTAATGCCAGCCGAGATGAGTGCGATAATAAAAATCCAACGCGTAATTTCAAGACTTAGAGCTGGAAAGAGGGCAAGAAAAGATCCGACACAAATCATCAGGATGGTAGTACTGATTGCTGCATTGAGGAAGCTATTAATTTTATTAGTTAGATTTTGCATAAATGCTCCAAATTACTTTTAATAAGTATACCATAATTATTTTTGTGTGAAGTAGCCTGGGGTACCCGCAATATCAATAACCGCATAAGTTTTAGTCGTTGGATTAGAGTCTGAATATGCTGTGCCATTGCCACCAACAAGGTTATCATTGCCACCAAAGAGTTCTTCATGTTCATCAATATGGCTCGTGTCAAAGGCGCTTGAAGCATAAATAGTCTTGACCTTGGAGTTTAGGAACATATTTTTCATTCCTTCATGAGTCATTGTATTAGTGACAACATTGGAGGTATTAAAGTTTGAAAGATCGAGTATTGCGTTATCGGCGAGAGCCCCTTCAAACATAGAATTCATATTTTTCACATTGGATGTGTCAAAACTAGAGAGATCAAGGCTAGTGAGACCGCTTGTATTCATAAACATATCATTCATATACTCAACACTACTAGTATTGAAGTGTGAGAGATTAAGGCTTGTCAAGCTTTCATTATCCTGGAACATGCCGCTCATATCAGAAACTTGAGAAGTATCAAAGTTACTTATGTCGAGGGTGGCGAGATCGCGCATACCAGCAAACATGGTACTCATATTAGTGGCTGAAGAAGTATGAAAACTTGAGAGATTAAGAGCTGTCAATCTTTCATCATCCTGGAACATGCCACTCATTTCAGAAACTTGCGACACGTCAAAACTGGAGAGATCAAGGCTTGTGAGATTACTCATTCCAGAGAACATACTAGACATATCAGTAACATTACTGGTGATAAAATGCGATAAATCCAACGTCTCGATGCCTGAAGCACCACTAAACATACCCGACATCGTTTCTACAGATGAAGTATCAAAATTAGCTAGATTCAGATTCGTAAGACTTGTTGAATATGAGAACATGTAGGACATATCGGTCACCGATGGCGTATCAAGCGATGAGAGATCAAGGTTAGTCATACTAGCCATATTAGAGAACATATTGGACATATTGGTAACCTTCGAGGTGTCGAGTCCTGAAAAATTAATATTGACTAGTGAGTTAGACCCGCTAAACATACTGCTCATGTCTTCCACGTTTGCAGTATCGAGTTCAGTGAGGTCAAGATCAGTAATACTATCCATACCGGAAAACATACTTGACATATTGATAACCTTCGAGGTGTCGAGTCCTGAAAAATTAATATTAGTAAGCAGACTACAGCCTGAGAACATACCGTTCATATCTTCTACATTACTTGTATTAAGGTGTGAGAGATCGAGACTAGTAATCTTGCCAAGTCCAGAGAGCATGCTAGACATATTAGTAACTTGTGAAGTGTCTAGATGAGAAAGATCAAGATCCGTTAATTCTGATAGACCACTAAACATAGAGCTCATATTAGTAACCTGTGAAGTATTAAGCGATGAAATATTCAGATCGGTTAGATTTGTCATACGTTCAAAAAGACTCGACATATCAGTCACATTCCGGGTGTCAAGAGGCGTTAGATCAAGAGAGGTAATACCCGACATACCTTGGAACATACCAGAGAGATTAGTGGCAGCACTGGTGTCTAGGCCAGTTAAATTTATTGCCGTGAGATTTGATTCGTAGAACATTCTACTGAAGTCGGTTGCTCTGCTGGTATTGAATTTAGAAAGATCAATTGCCGTTGAATCAGGATTGACGAATTTAGTACCATAAAACATATTGCTAAGATTTTCAGTACTCTCTAAATTAAAGTCTCCGAGGTTTAAATGGTTAATTTTCGTTCTTGCAAAAAAGTCTGAAAGGTCCTTCGCTTTACTCAGGTTAATACCGGTCAGGTCGATATCAATAGGATCTCGATCCTCGGTGACATCTTTAAACATGGCTTTAGCATTTTCGCTAACATAGATTTCATCTGCATCACTATAGATATAGATATTCTGAGTAGTTCTATCATACCAGGCAATGGTCTTTAT
>CAJZIB010000033.1 GCA_916049555.1 uncultured Candidatus Saccharibacteria bacterium
AGCGATATTATGGGGGCATAAAAGTCATATTTTTAACACAAACATTAACGGAAGGATCTTTGTCATTATGATGGAAGATAAAACACAGAATCCTGACCTAACTTCATTAGGTGAAGCCTTAGATGAAGCTAGTCTTGCAGGAATGTCGCAAGATCAATTAATTGGTCTATTTGTTGACGAATTAATTAATGAGAAAGGGATTGAGGTTTCTGAACTTGAAAGAAAGAGAATCGCGGAGAGACTCAAGGATGCGGTTATGACAGAGATTTTGATGAATATGCCGGATTATCTTGTAAATAGGATTAATGAGAGCTTTGATAATGGTACTGCGTCAGATGCTTTATTTGATGAAGCGGTTGAAGAATCTGGAATCGATGCAAATAAGATTGCAGAAAAAGTTATGATTAAGTTTAGGGATGATTATTTAAACGGTAAAATTGGAGAGGTAAAATAATATGGGAAATCCTGAAAATAGGGGCGGAAATGCCTTAAACAATGAGGGTGGGAGAAACGATGCTTTTGATGTATGGAGCAAGGCGTTAGCTTCTAAGGCCTCTTGGGAAGAGAGAGCTAAACAGATAGCCAAGGAAGTAAAAGGTGGGGTACCTTCTTGGAAGGATAACGAGGGCGATGGGATTGAATGGACAGATATTTCGGTGGATAAAAACATTAATAAGCCTGATAATACTAATGATGCTAACCTCGCTGGTGAGCCAGCAAAAGATGAATACATCTACCATATCAGTCCAGAAGATGTTCGAGGGATTGATCCAGCATTGGTTGTGGATATAACCGGTATTCTCAATGCTAAAAAAATGAATCAAGATAAGGATAAAAATGCGGAAAAAGGTCCTGATGAAGATAAATCTTCTGAAGAAAATACTACTGAAAAAAATGGTAACATTAAAACAGATGTAGACACCAAAGAAGATGGTGTAGATAGCGCTAAGACACCGGATGATGAGAAATTCACAAACAAGGAGGAGATAGAAAAAGAAGTTACAAAGAACTGGAATAGCCTTAAGAGATACGAAGAGGCATCGGCGTTGAATCCTGAAAATCTTGAAAAGAAACGTGGTTTGGTAGCTGGCCTCCTCGAAAAGATTAAAACTTCTGGTTTCGGAAAGAGGGTTGCGATTAGGGCGATTGTTACTGTTCTTACTGGAATGACTTTGTTTCCGATTTTTAATCCAGGCGCGAGAGCAAAAAAGGGTAATATGGCTCTTAATAATCAAACCGCGATTGAGTCTACCCAGGATACACTTGACGTGGCAGAAGACAATCAGAATGTGTTAGATGAAACAAATGCTGAAAAAACTGATGGCATGATTGAGGTGACTACTGTGTCGGGTGATAAACTCATGGTCGACGGTACTCTCAGGGGTTCAAATAATTTTAATAACTTCTTTGACACTGCTAATAAAAGAAGTGAGCAATCTTTAGGTACTAGAGACGGGCGATTAGCTAATGAGCGTGAAGTTTGGGAAGAGGCTGAATCTGATCCTGCAAAAATGAATGAATATACCAAGATGAGTATTGAGAGTTTAAATAATACAAAACTTGAAATACCAAAGTTGACGCTTGATTTATATATATATGGCTATTTTGGTGAAAATACTCTTTCAGATGAAGAGCTTGAACAAAAGAGTTTTGAGTTGACTAAAAATCCTGAGGCATATGAAAAAGCGTGTGAGTGGCGAAAGAATTTCGAAAACGAAAAACGTGAAAAAGGTTTTAAGTATAAGCTTGCTTTTACAGATGAGGATTTTCTATCACAGTATGCAACAGCGTTCAAAGATGAGAATGGTGTTGACCATGTAATGCTTAAGGGGGATAGTTTTGTGGATAACAAAACCGGTAGGTTGCTTCTTGTTGAGGTAAATGATCAAGGAGTACCTATGTTAGAAATGCCAGAATATGCCTCAATGAAGAAACGATTATTAGAGCGATCTGGGGTTAGTTTTGCTGGCTTAAGCCCAGAGCAAGTTAAGGACAAGCTCGCAGAGTATGAGTACTTGGGTGAGGAAGATGGTTGTGGTGGTCAACAGGGTTCAAAGCGAAAAACATATAAATATTCTACCCCTAAGGATTCTTCAACACATAACAATAAGACCCCTAATGATTCTTCAACACATAACAATGTAACCCCAACTCCAGATAAAGAACCTGTGCCAGCACCTACGCCAGAACCAGAGCCACAGCCACAAACTCCAGGTGAAAATACAGTTACTCCAAATGATAATCCAGGTGATAAACCAGGTGATAAGCCAGGCAATAACCCAAATGATAAACCTGGTGATAATCCTGGCGGTAAAACTGTGGAGCTTGAAGGTAAGACTGATTATGTTGGTGTAGACTTTGACCAATATGATGATGAGGCTACTGTTACGACAAACGATCAGGATAGAGCGGTTGCAGTAAAAGACGAGGGTGAAAATAATATTCTCGAAAATGGGGCTGGCGACGTCGAAGAAAACGGTCAAGCATTTGCTGAACAGGCAGGAAACGAGTATAAGGCAACCATCGGAGACAAGAGCGAGGACAATGAAAGAACAGTCGAAGTTGGGGATGTAGATACTGATAGCAGAACAACTGCAGAGGTAGCTCAGACATTTGAAAATGACGATCATACCGTGAATGAGAAGGCGGATGAAGATTCAAATGGATTTGAAAATTTCACATACGAAAATCTATTTAATTAAAAGTTAGCTAAATTCAAAATTGTAGAGTCATAAAAATAAAAAGGAGAGAAATGAGAATAAACACAAATACAAAAACTTGGGATGCGTGGCGCCGAACGGCGCATCGTATCCTACCGGCGGTAGGATTAGTCGCCTTAGGGGCCGTAGCGACTATGCCAGCTGCGGATACTTATGCGTATGATACATGGGGACCAGAACGACCAACCTATACATGGGATAAACCTGCAGATCATGCAACGATGAACTCGATTACTAATAACCGAGCGCTTGGTGATGAACGAAACTTCGTAAGGATTAAGAAGGTCGGTAGCCAAGACAAATTTGGTGACAACGTAGTAGCGGAGCCAGGTGCTGAATATGAGGTGCAGGTCTTCTTTCACAATAATGCGGCAGCTAATTTAAACGATAGAACGGGCCGTACGTATGCACAGAACTTGCGTTTAGTGATGCAGGAAATTCCTGAGAACATCCAAAAAGGCGAGAACGTAATGATTAAGGGTACTATCTCGGCGACGAACACTAGCCCACTTGAAGTTTGGGATACCGCATATATGCAAGCTAATGAATCTGTGTCACTGAGATACATTCGTGGCTCTGCAAGAATCTATAATCAGGGTGCATTGAATAACAAGCTGATTGATGATGATGCGCTATTCGGAAAAAATGGTGGTACACGTCTAGGGTTTGACCACTGGGGTCTTTTACCAGGTTGTAATGAATATTCTGGTCATGTATCCTTTAGGATTAGAGTAGATAAGTCTGCATTTGATATGGATAAGACCGTTTCTAAAGATACCGCAAATGATTATAAGAATACGATTGAAGCTGAACCTGGTGAGACGCTTGATTTTAAGATTCTATTTAAGAACACTGGAACTACATTACTAAAAAATGTCATCACGTATGACTTGCTTGGCAAGGGGATGTCATTTATTCCTGGGACGACTAGAATCTTTAATATTACTCATCCAAACGGTACTTTTGAGAAGGATGATTTATTTACTAATGGGTTTAATATCGGCGACTACAAAGCTGGTATGGAGGCAACGATTACCTATAAGGTAAAAATCGATGACGATGAAAAAATGTACCCATGTGGTCAGACTGTGGTTATTGAGAATAATTCTGCGGTTGGCGTAAAGACTGTAACGATCCATGATAAAGTAAAGGTTCGCGTAACTCGTAAATGTAAAGATACACCTAAGGAAACTCCAAAACCGGATCCAAAGACTCCTGAAACACCAAAGGAACTTCCACATACCGGTGCTTCTGAAGTAGTGCTTGGGATTGTGGTTGCGGCAGTGATTGGTATTGGTGGTGCTTACTACATCGCATCAATGAAACAGCTTAATAAGCTCGAATCTGCCGCCAAAGGCAAGAAATAATATATAGTAGGCAAAAAATAAAAAATTCACTGACCATCTTCGGGAGAATAAAGAACAACCAGATTGAATAAAATATTTATACAGCTTACTATTCGCACATTAAAACCTGAGTATCGCAGAAAAAATAAAAAATATTTTTCGACATTGCGAATAAGGCTTGGGCGTACATTATTATTGCGCATTAGTTTAGATAATCCATGTAATACTGTATGAATCTAAATACGATTTTGCACATTAAAATATGACTCAATTTTCTCAATTTTAAATTTTAGAATCTCAACTTTCTCGCAGTTAGTTTAGATACTTTTGGTGGATACATTGCTTTTTATAGGGAGATATGATAAAATTGTTCCTAGTTATTACTAAATAAGGAATATTATGAAAAAGGCAGTTGTACTCATCGGCGGCAAACAATATGTCGTTGCTGAGCAAGAGACCCTACGGGTGGACCTCCTCCCGGCAGGAACAAAAGAGCTCGAAACTGGCGCATTACTTCTGATTGATGGAGATAAAATTACTGTAGGTACTCCTGAAGTCAAGGGCGTAAAGGTTTCAGCAAAGGTGGTTGAAGAGAAGATCGCTGGTGATAAAATCCGCGTAATTCGTTACCACTCAAAGAAGCGTGTACATAAGGAAACTGGACACCGCCAAAAATATAGTTTGATTGAAATCACTTCAATTAAATAATCTTGGGGGACGAAAAAAGACTCGAACTCGAGTCTTTTTTTAGTGTTTATGGTAATATATAGATATATGGCGACGGTGATTTGTATAACTAATCAAAAAGGGGGTGTTGGAAAAACGACTACGGCGGTTAATTTGGCGTACTTTCTAGCAAAAGATAAAAAGAGAACACTTTTAGTTGATTTTGATCCGCAGGGAAATGCGACTTCTGGCCTAGGTATTGACAAGGCTCCACTGGAAGAGAGCTATGAAAAAACTGGTATTAGCGCAACAATGTCAGAGGTTCTGCTTGGCCAGAAAGAGATTAAAGAAATTATTTTGAATACTAAATTTAAGGAGCTTGATTTAGCTCCGGTAACACCACAATTAGCTAATGCTGAAGTAAATTTAGCGAGTCTGGATAAAAAATTTGTTCAACTTAGGAATGCTATAAACCGAGTAAAAGATTTATACGATTACATAATTATCGATTCACCACCAAGTCTATCACTTTTGACAGTAAACGGTATGATTGCGTCGGACTACCTTTTATTGCCGGTTCAGACCGAATTTTATGCTCTGGAGGGTGTGGCGCAGTTGCTTGATTCTGTAAAATTAGTGCGTAAGGCAATGAATCCTGATCTGAAGCTCTTAGGAGTACTTGCAACCATGTATGACAAACGAACTTCGCTTTCTGTGCAGGTGGTTGAGGAGATTCAGAAATATTTTAAGGATAAGGTATTTAAGATCTTAATTCCAAGAAATGTGAGACTGGCGGAAGCGCCGAGCCACGGGGTGCCAGTTGGTGCCTATGATCCATTTAGCAAGGGGTCGCGTGCATATAAGGATTTAGCTAAAGAAGTAATTAAGCGCGTAGAAAAAGGAGAAAAATAATGGCCGGTAGAGGACTCGGGAGAGGGTTTGATAGTTTGATCCCTACAGATATTGTAGAGAATGATTTTGATATTACTGCATCTCAGGATGCAAAAGAAAGCCAGTTGATTGACCTTGATCTCTCGCTGATTGTTCCGGATGAAGACCAGCCACGCAAGGATTTTTCTGAAGAAGCATTGGCGGCACTAGCTAATTCGATTCGTGAGCACGGAGTGCTGCAGCCAATTGTCGTCGTTAAGGATGGAGCCAAATATAAAATTGTTGCTGGCGAGAGGCGATATAGGGCGTCAAAACTAGCTGGTTTAGAGAAAATTCCGGCAATTATTCGTACACTCGATGCACAGAACAGGCTAGAGCTTTCTATTATTGAGAACGCTCAACGCGAGGACTTGAATGCGATTGAGATGGCGACCGCATATGCAAAGCTAAAAAACCAATTTAATTTGAGTCAAGCAGAGATTGCAGTGAGAGTAGGAAAAAGCGAATCTTCGATTGTGAATACGATGAGGCTGCTAAACCTTCCAGATGAAGTTAAACATGCGATGATTGAACACAATCTTACTGAAGGCGTGATGAGGCCGTTAATCTCGGCAGACGCGGAACTCGTAAAGAAAGTATTACCACTAATCATTGAGGAGGGGTGGTCAGCAAGGCAGGTAGAGCGTTATATTGCGGAACACAAAAAACGTAGCTCGGCGAAAATTGTGAAGGAAAATGTTTTTTTGAGACAGGAAGAAGATTTGAGCGCAAAATATGGGGCAAGAGTGAGAGTGCGAGGGAGGACTTTAACTCTGGCGTGCAAAAATGATGAGGAATTAAAACGTTTGATTGATAGACTTTCGGACTAGTTGAGAAAAACTCTGGATTGAATAAAAAAGTTGTTCAATATAAAAATATAAGGAGCTTTGCGAAAACAAAATGGTAGACATAGGTAAGGAAACTGATTTGAATAAAAAAGTTGTACATGCAGAGGCCAAAGGCGATTTGAATAAAAAAGTAGTACGACAAGAGACCGATGATGGAGTGAATAAAAAAGTTGTACAACCAGAGGCTGATGGCGAAAGAGTGAAAAAGGCGATTGAGTTTGCGAAAAAGGCTCATGAGGGGCAAAAGCGAAAAACGGGGGAACCTTATATTATTCATCCGATGGCAGTCATGAGAACCTTGATGGACTGGGGGATGGATGAAGATACTATAATTGCCGGTGTTTTGCATGACACTGTAGAAGATACAGAGGTGACACTTGAGGATATCAAGAGGGAATTTGGTGAATCGGTGGCCTTTTTGGTGGACGGAGTGACGAAAATTGGTAAGGCAAGGCAGGGGATGCGAGATATTGACACCTATTTGCCAGCTACCAGGGATAATTTATTAAGGTTACTAGTCGCAACAGGGGCGGATATTCGAGTTCTGATTATTAAGCTTGCGGATAGATTGCATAATTTAAGGACACTTTCAGCGCTTTCGCCGGAAAAACAGAAGAAAATTGCCAAGGAAAGTCTGGAAATTTTTGCGCCACTTGCGGATAGATTGAATATGGGGAAACTTAGGGTGGAAATGTCTGATATTGCCTTTTCGTACGTGGATCCAAAGAGATATAAAGAACTAAAGGAAATCATTGAGAAGCGGAATCAGTCTGCCGAGAAGGCCTTAAAAAGGATAAAAAATGAGGTCAGTACTGTACTAACGCGCGAAAAAATCAATTTTGAGATAAACGGACGAGTAAAATCGGTCTATTCTCTACACAAGAAACTGGCAAAATATAATCAAAATATTGATGAAGTGTATGATTTAACAGCCTTACGGGTGATTGTGGATGATATTACGAGTTGTTACCTAGTTTTAGGCTTAATTCATTCGTTATATACGCCCATGACGGGGAGAATTAAGGATTATGTGGCGGTACCAAAGCAAAATGGCTATCAATCACTACATACGACGGTGATCACCCCTGATAAGAGGATTGTAGAATTTCAGATTCGCACAAAAGATATGCATGAATATGCCGAGAGAGGGCTTGCGGCGAGTTTCTATTACAATGAGCAGAAGCTGACGGAGAGCTATAAAACAGGGAAGATTCAGCATCTGCCAACTAACTTATTGTGGATTTCAGAATTGCAGATGGCGGCAGCAAAATTAAGAGACGGTAAACAAATTGACTTAAAGAAGCTGAAATTGAATCTTTTTGCAGATAAAATCTTTGTCTATACGCCAAAAGGTGACATTATCGACCTTCCGATGGGGGCTTTGCCACTTGATTTTGCGTACAGACTGCATTCGGAGCTGGGTGGGCATGTGATGGGGGCAAAGATTAATGGTAAATTATCTAATTTGAATACAAAACTAAAAAGCGGCGATGTGGTGGAAATTATTACTAGCAAAAACCAAATGGTGAGGCCGAGCTGGTTGGATAAAATTATTACACCACATGCAAGGGCGAAAATTAAGCAGCAACTTGGTAAAACTTTTG